>CANQOR010000113.1 GCA_947625535.1 uncultured Bacilli bacterium | reverse complement strand
GATTACTGGAAGGAATTGACCCCCACTTCGCTTATGGAAATAGGTGTCCCCGAGACACCTATTTTGTTTACCATGCTCTGGGTAGGAGATGGGGGCGAACTCCCTGACCAGGTGAAGCTTGGGCTTAAGTCATACCTGGATTACGGGCATAAGATCCAGCTTTTTACCTATAAGCCCTGGACCGGGATACCAGAAGGCGTGATTTTGCGCGACGCCAACGAGATTATCACGGAGGACAACATCTTCATTGATACAGACCATAAGTCTTTAGCTCCATTCGCGGATTGGTTTCGCTGGGAGTTTCTCTACAGGGAAGGCGGATTCTGGGTGGACGTGGACCAGGTCTGCATCAGCCCGAAAGTCCCGACAGGGCCGATCTACTATGTCGCGCAGACATCCGATAAAATGAGTATCGGGATCGGGGCGTTGAAGTTCCCGAAGGGTGACCCATTTATTAACGAGCTGCGCCAGATCGCCAATGACCCGGCTTACATAGCGCCATGGTACGAACCGAACTTTGCTTCTACCAGTGAGTTTCTCCTTAGAAACTACCCGAACATTAAGGAGAGACGAAGACATATTTTTTGGGGATTTGGCGGGCCGCGCGCTATGAGCCAGGGGCTGTTATGGCTTGGAGATTACAATAAGCTGGCAGCTCCCTACGACATGACGATAGCTATCGCGTACCGATGGTGGTTCCGGTATTTTGATGGTGTATGGGCACCGGACATGTACCGCCATCATATCTCAGATTACACGTGGAGCATTCACTGGTGGGAAGAGATGTGGAAGCACCAGTTCCCATTTACAAGCTTTAAGAAAAATAGTGTAATTGAGGCTTGGTGGAATGACCACTTTGTGCTAGACTATCGCCGAAAGATGAAATGTATAGCCATCATCCCCGCTAAGGGCACATCTTCGCGCGTCCCCGGTAAGAACCTGCGGTTGTTTAATGACGAGCCTTTGTTTATGCACAGTGTGCATTACGCTCAAGAGGAAGGAGCGGAGCCTGTAGTTTCTTCCGACAGCCAGGAAGTGATACAGCTTTGTATGCGTTATGGGATACGCTATGTGGAAGAGCTGGTGGACGAGTCGAATATGGTAAATTGTGTACAGCAAGTACTGGAACAAGTGCCCTGTGAGGCATTCGCCGTGCTGCAGCCTTCTTCTCCGTTGCGTAAGCCGCATATGCTTGCTGAAATGTTTAATTTGCTGGTGTCAGGGGAAGCTGAGAGTGCCTATACTTGCCACGATGTGAAAGTTATCGGGCACTTGGGGGATGAGTTTAAGATTGCTTACCGAGACCAGGACACGAAGGTCAAGCTGCAGCATTTTGACGGGAACATCCTCGTCGCTACCCGGAAGTTTTTTGAGCGAACGAAGGCGCTCTTTGACAACAAGAGCCGCCCGGTAAAAAACATCTACCCCTGCAACCAGCAGATTGACTCGGAAGAAGAGTTTAACGCACTTGAATACCTGTCGCATTCACCGCAGTGTATTGATTACCTGCCGAAGTTACGCACACCAAAGAAAATTGCCATTATCTCTAACCGTATATGGTTTACGAGGAATTATTCACAATTTATTGACAGCTGCGACAAAGTGATCCGCGTCTCCAAGATGGAGAACCTAAAGCTCGGTCTTACCGGGAGCCGTACCGACTTTGCCGTGGTGAACCCGAACCAGCCCTACTCCTGCTTCAGCTACGACGGCAAGAACGTGGATGAATTAAAGAAGTGCTCGCACGTGTGGTTTGTGGACGCTAACCGCGCCTGGCTCTTCCAATTTGTCCACCATTACCAGTTTGAACACTGGGGGATGCTACCGGAGGAAGTGACGGAAAAATGCGCTCAGAACTTCACGACCCTGGGACGCGCGATTGAGCTCGCCCACTACCTCTACCCGGAAGCGCATCTCTATGTTGTGGGGGACAATAAGAGCGAAATCCGCACGGATCATCACGGCTGGCACAGCACGGGGAATGAAAATGCCCGTCACGAGTACCTGGAGCAGATCGGGGTATTGACCTGGGTATTGGAAGAAGACGGCGAGCCGGAAGGAGGCTACAAATATAGCCAGGCGATATCGGAAGAGAAAAAGAAGGCCATGGACGCCTCCGGCTTTAACGCGTTGTGGCTTGCAAGATGGGGTCCTGAGTTTATCGAGCATGAGTCTATCTACGTCAACCAGGGCACATGGCAGGCAGAACTGAGGATCATAGGAGATGAAGGCTGCCGTGTAACGACGTCTGACACATTTAAGATCTTGGAGCGAACGGACACCTCCATCAAGGTCAAATGGAAGTTGTACGGCGAAGAAACCTTCGTATTGGACCCGGACACGCAAGTGTACAACCTGTATAAGGAAGAGCCACCGGCAGCAGAAGAGGAAAAAGAAGAAGAACCCGAGAAAAAGGATGAATGATCCCTCTTTATCAGTACCCCCCCCCACGCATGTATACAGGATCGGTTGTGACTGCACGTCTGAAGGATTTTGTGAGTGGATAACCGGAATGTAC
>CANQOR010000112.1 GCA_947625535.1 uncultured Bacilli bacterium | reverse complement strand
ATGATGTTTCTTTGGATTAGGTCTTTGTTATTAATAACGATCTGCAATCATAAGAGGCGTAAACCGGTTCAAAGATAAAATAAGAACTTAATTTATTATTTGATTTGAGAGACAGACTTAAAAATTAAAGAACCATAAAAAAGTTACTTTATTATATTATCGAGTAGGAGGGAGAATTAAATAATCCTCCCGACCTCTCACACCACCGTGCGTACCGTTCGGTACACGGCGGTTCCTTAGTTTTAACAAACTTGTAAATAATAGTCAGTCATTGAGATAAATCCTTGGCTGGCTATTTCTTTATTGGTAAGTGCTCTATTAAGCATTTTCGCTGCTCTCCAAGTTCCTTTTCGGCAGTTTGCCATTTCGTGCACTACCCATTCGGGCATATTCAAGCTTCTTAGCTTTCTGTATCTGGTTCTGACCTTCTTCCATTGCTTCCAGTATATCGCTCTTATTCGGCGTCTTACCCATTCATCCATTTCTTTGAGCAGCTTTTTCATATCTGCCAGTTTGAAATAGTTAATCCACCCTTTTATTGTTTGCGACATCTTTCTTGCCCTGTATTCATTTCCCATAGCATTGCTTCTGCTTGTTACTTCTTTCAGTTTTGTTTTCAGTTTTGCCACTGATTTTGGGTGTACTCTAAACCGATAACCTTTATAACTGTAAAAAGTATATCCCAGATATTTCACCCTGCTTATGTGCGCCACTGTTGTTTTATCCCTGTTTACTTTCAGAAAAAGCTTTCCTTCAATAAAGGGAATTATATTTCTTAATGTTCGTTGCGCACTCCTTTTACTTTTACAGAAAATCATACAGTCGTCCGCATACCTTACAAACCTGTGTCCTCGCCTTTTAAGTTCCTTGTCCAGCTCGTTCAGCATTATGTTGCTTAGTAACGGACTTAATGGTCCTCCTTGCGGTACTCCCGTTTCTGTTCTTTCAAACAGACCGTTTTGCACTACTCCTGCGTTCATTATTTTATTAATGAGGGATATAACTCTGCTATCTCTTATTGTTCTTGATAATATTTCTATCAGTTTACTCTGACAGACTGTATCAAAGAATTTTTCCAAGTCCATATCTACTACATAGCAGTAGCCGTCATTGGCATTTCGTTGGCATTGTTTCAGTGCATCGTGGGCGCTTCGCTTTGGTCGAAAACCATAACTGTATTCCGAAAACTGTTCCTCGTATATTGGCGTCAACACTTGTGTTATTGCCTGTTGGTATACTCGGTCTACTACTGTTGGTATTCCCAATTTACGGAATTTGCCCTTTTCTTCTTTGGGTATTTCTACCCTTCGGACTGGTTTGGGTTTATATTTCCCTTCCACTATCTGTTGGTTTATACGCTGCCCGTTGTTTCGGAGGAACATCAGAAGTTCATCTATGCTCAGTCCATCCACTCCGCCTGCGCCTTTGTTGGCTTTCACCTTCTTATATGCACTGTTGAGATTATCTCTGTGCAATATCTTCTCCAACAGATTGTCCGTTTGCAAGCTTGCAATGATGTTGTTGTTTTCAGCAATCCTCTTGCAGACGAACGCTCCTTCATACTCTCTCTGTTCCGCAGATACCATTTGAAGGCAGCTCTCTTTATGAAATTTTCTGTTCTTGAACCTGCATTCGGTTACATTCATTGACTAACATCTCCTAAAGTTCAGTCCTTCCCTTGCGTTTGCAACCGCTTAGTACTATGACCTCTGCTGACTTCTTGTCATTCGTTGTTACTACAAGTTTCACACTCTGTTTCTTCTTGCTGACAAGACCTCCTCGGGTACTCACACGCTCTTTCTCTCCATATATCTGCCTCATTTACTGCATACAATTCCGTACAGCTATTGGACTTCGGCTTGTTATGCAGCCTTATCCTTGTATACAGCCTGATGAGATTTCTGTTCGTCAGACCGGAGATTTGCCGCCGCCTTCCTTCAGATTTCACCTCACGATGAACACCCTTGGCTTTGGCTGTATCCTTCCCGCTGTCGGGTGGATTGGGGACTTTCACCCGTTAGAACGTGCGCTCGCCGAGCGCAATCGAGTAGGAGGGAGAATTTTGCAATTCTCCCGACCTCTCACACCACCGTGCGTACCGTTCGGTACACGGCGGTTCCTTAGTTTTTGCACATTTGCAGATAGTTGTCAAGTAGCAAATTTATTCTTTGACTAACTGTTTACTGCAGACCTACAATGATGTTGTTGTTTTCAGCAATCCTCTTGCAGACGAACGCTCCTTCATACTCTCTCTGTTCCGCAGATATCATTTGAAGGCAGCTCCCATTATGAAATTTTCTGTTCTTAAACCTGCATTTGGTTACATTCATTTACTAACATCTTCTAAGGTTCAGTCCTTCCCTTGCGATTGTTTTCGCTTGGTACTATGACCTCTGCTGACTTCTTGTCATTCGTTGTTACTACAAACTTAGTATTTTCGTTTGCTGACAAGATCTCCTCGGGTACTCACACGTTCTTTCTCTCCATATATCTGCCTCATTTACTGCATACAATTCCGTACAGCTATTGGA
>CANQOR010000111.1 GCA_947625535.1 uncultured Bacilli bacterium | reverse complement strand
TAAAGATTTTGGATCATATTTTATCATAATTAATTTCTCCTCGTATAATATGTTTATAAGGTTTATTTAAAGTGAATTTTATAAACATATTATTTATTTTATTTTTACCTTTCATTATTGACTATTTCTTAGTATAATCTTTTTAGGATTTAAAATTTTGGCAAACTTTGTTTTCTCCTGCAAACCTTTTGGTATTGCTTATAAAGAGTGAAGCCTTACATTAAAAATTATTTTCTTACCAACTGCTGCATCTCTAATTATTGGTTATCGTAGCAATAGCATTAACAATAATTAGATGAATGCTTATATGCGAGGTTGATTTTATTTTTAATGGCTAAGGAATAGTCCTTAATTTTATCTTTATTCCATCAAGAAAGGTGGTGATTTTATGAATAAAGATATCTTATCTACTTTGTTTGTAGGCATTGATGTTAGTTCTTCTAGTAACTACTTTTGTGCCATTAACTTTGAAGGGAAACATATTCTTGATTTTTCTATTACAAATGACCTACCTAGTAGCGAAATTGCAATTGAAAGAATCTTCAATGCCCTTAAAGATAATGATTTAAAATTTGTTACTATCGTCTTAGAATCTACTAATGTTTTTAGCTTTCATATTGCTAACCTTTTGGCTTCTAGCAATTCCCTTTTTAATTTTAATTCTAAAGTTTTTGTTATAAACCCAAAAGAATCTAGCAATTTTAGAAAAACTTATTCTGATATCGATAAAACAGATCCTAAAGATGCATTTGTTTTAGCTGATATGGCTAGATGTGGTCGCATAAACCAACAACCATATAAAGCCTCTCAACTTTTTGCACTTCAACGCTTAACTCGCCAACGTTTTCATTTAGTTAAAACAATTACACGAGAAAAAGCTTATATGATGAGCAATATTTATTTAAAGTTTTCTTCTCTATATATTTCCAAAAAAGAAGATGAACCTTTTTACAATTTGTTTGGTACTACCTCAAAATCTATTATTGCTGACTTTACTCCTGATGATATTGTTAACATGTCGGATGAAGACATGATTAATTTTGTTATGGAAAAAGGCAAATCTCGTTTTTCTAACCCTGAAGAAAATGTAAAACTTCTTAAGAAGATTGCTCGTGATTCATACCGATTAGACAAACTCGCTTATGACCCTATTAATGTTGCTATCTCTTCATCTTTTAATACTATTAAAGCTTTAGAAGATAATCTTAAAGTTATCGATAAAGCTATTGAGAAGAATATTAAAGGTCTTTGTGATAACGAATTTACCATACTTAAGTCAATTCCTGGTATTGGTGATGTGTATGCTGCTGGCATTATTTCTGAGATTGGCTCTATTGAGTTCTTTAAAGACAATAATGCTCTTGCTAAATATGCTGGCTTAACTTGGCGTAAAACACAATCTGGTAACTTTGAAGCTGAAACTACAAGAATGACCAAAACTGGAAATAAATATCTTCGTTATTATTTAATTGAAGCCGTTTCCTCTTTAAAAAATCGTTCTAAAGATTTTTATGATTTTTATACTCGTAAGTACAATGAAGTAAGTCGTGGTGCACATAAGCGTGCTTTAGCACTTTCGGCTCGAAAACTTGTAAGGTTAATTTTTGGTTTGCTACGCCATAATCAACTTTACTCTGCAACCAAATTAGATAATCACAATAATTAATTATATATTATGTTGACTAAAATGTGCTATTTTAGCATGTTTTATTAAGTGTGCAAATTTTTCGTTATTTTGATAAAAAATAATTGAAAAATTTTTTATTTTCCTCTTGACATATTACCTACTGTCTTTAATATTTATTTTTAAATTTATTAACTCATTTCATTAAAATATCTATTTCCACCTGGTACTAATTGTACTCTTCCAGTAGGATCACTATTAGCAGATCTATAACTTAAATATCTGTGACTTCTGTATCCATTTAATGCTTGTCTTACTGCACTTTCTACTTCACTACTATAATTATGATTTAAATACTGCATATATGATCCTCTTCCATAATTTCCATTTTCATATGTTCCATATACAGTAAATTGCATATTTCTAGTATATTGCCTTAATGGATCATTTATACCATATAATCCTCTATCAGCTCTATTACAAGCTGTAGTTATTACATTTATATATTCTCTGCTATTTTCTCCAGATTCTGCTCTTGTAATAGCACATAATATATCAAAATCTGATTCATTATATGACCATTTACCATCTGATATAAAGCTACAGCTTCCGCCTACTCCAATTCCTCCTACTCTGCTTCCACCGGTACTACCAATTCCATCTGCATATATATCTATACCCATACGTTGTTCAGATTCTTTAATTTTCTTTTCTTTCATTGCTACTTCATATGCTTTATTATGTTTTTGAGTCATATATTTTTCTAAATCTTCTATTAGAGATTTATCAATATCAAACATTACTATATTTACATCATCAGTTGCTGTTCCTATTACTTCTCCTCTTTGTGCACTTCCTGATTTACTAAGTTGAATTCCTTTTATTTTCATAGTCATTCCAACGAGAATATCCTTATTTATGTTCATATAGTCATTTTTA
>CANQOR010000110.1 GCA_947625535.1 uncultured Bacilli bacterium | reverse complement strand
GGCGGCCATCAACAATGTGAAATACACCATCATCGTGGCGGCGGGTGTGCTGGTAGTGGAGTATGGATTGTATACGCTCCTGCCCGTGCAGAGTGCTTTCAACATACTCAAATATTTCAACCTGTTTACCTACATCAGCCTGTCCGACCTCTACACGAACTATCTGAACATCGACATTTTCAGCTATCCGCTGGGAATACGAAGCATTTCACAGCTTGCCTTAATTCCGCTGTGCCTGATTCTGGCGGCGGTGTGTATCTATGTTCACTGTCACAAAAAGCCCGCTGCGGGACGTGACTTGCTGGGACGGGTAGCTTATGGCATTAACAGCGTCACGGATAAGTTTTTACGCCGTCTGCATTTGTTCGGTATGGAGCTTCACAAAACGCTGTGGATTCAAAAGGGCGTGGTCATCGCCGCCCTGCTGGTCTATGTTGTTTTCGGCCTGTCCTACACGGTGAGCATCCCCGTCATGTCCTCCGCGGAACAGGCGGCAAAGCAGTACACGGCGCAGTTTGCCGGAGAGATCACCGACGACACCTTTTCCCGAATGGACGCGGAGCAGACGGAACTTGACGAGATTATCGCCGCCCGCGATCAGGCGCAGGCCGACTTTGACGCCGGACTGATCGAATACCCGATGCTGGACAAGTACAATCGAGAGGCGTCCACGGCGCAGACAAAGGGCGAGGGGCTTTCCAAAGTTCGCTCCCGCGCCCAGGAGTTGCGGGACAAGGGCACGGCGGAGGGCTTTGTCCCGTGGCTGATCGACGAGACGCCCTTTGAGAGTGTGTACGGCAGCCGAGCGCAGAGCAATCAGCAACAGGCCGCGCTGGTGGCGGTGCTGGCTCTAACATTGCTTCTGGCCGGAGGTATGGCCTACGAGCGGCAATCCGGCATGACCTATCTCCTGAAATCCACGGCACGGGGCCGGGGTGCGCTGATTTTCCGAAAGCTCCTGCTGGCGGCGGGAATGACAACGCTTGTTTGGGCTGTGGTCTATGGCATGGAGGTTTACGCCTTGCTGTCCGACTTCGATATTCCTGCATGGAGCGCCCCGGTGAAAAATCTTTCCATGCTTTCGGCATTTCCGTTGAACTGCTCCATTACCGGCGCGCTGGTGCTGTTATACGTTTTTCGCTGGTTTATGCTTTTCTGTGGGGCGGTCATTGTGCTTCTTATTTCCAGCCGCATGAAACGTATGGAGGTAGCCTACATTGCCACCAGCGCCGTGACGCTGCTCCCGTCCCTCTTATATGCCTATATGGGAATTGGGGTGTTCCGCCCGCTGTCGATCATCCTGCCTGTGGCAGCTATGCCTCTGTTGACGGCTGCAAGCGGAGCAGCTTCCGTCTGTTTTCCGTGGTTTGTGGCGCTTATGGGAATTGCGACAATTATTATTGTCTGGCTTTTTGTATCGACAAACGGCAGAAAACGAAGGAGGTCTTGAATATGAAAATACGAAAGCGATATTACCTCGTTAGGGAGCAAGTGTGACAAAACAAATCGAATGGATCAGGTGTCCCATCTGCCATTGCAAAACACGGGTAAAAATACGGGACGATACCGTACTTGAAAACTTTCCGCTGTTTTGCCCCAAGTGCAAGAGTGAGACGCTGATCCGAGTAAAGAACCGAAAAACTACCGTTATCAAAGAGCCGGACGCATAGACGCAGAGCCGATAACAAGCAGTCTTGTACTGCTGTTATCGGCTCTTTCTGTTTCATAAAGAAAAGCTGGCTGTCTGCTACTTTTCTTGAGCGTTATCCAATAATGCCCTTGCGGTTGCTTTGACAACCTCTAAAGAACGTCTGTCGCAGTTGTAAAGCAAGCGGATAAGTTCTTCCAACTCCGTATCCCAGGTATCCTTTTCAGGATAGAAAATCAAATCCGGGGAGATATTGAGTTCACGAATCAGATTAAAGAGCATTTGATAACTCGGCTTGTGGCCAGCATTTTCGATTCGATATATATGTCGCTCGCTGACATTTATCAATTTTGCCAATGCAGCGGTTGTCAGCCCATTCTTTTCGCGGGCGGCTTTTATGACATCTCCGAGCGTGTCAGGTTGATTATGCACTTTCAGGTCACCTCCACCTTTAATTATACGGATTTATGTCATGATTTTAATGGTCTGAAATGTCAAATATTAGTGACATTATAAGTCAGTAAAAAGCGACAGAAGCGGAATTTACGATAGAAATGGAGGGATTTTGTATGCGCTGGTCGTTGTCCTGCGTTTCACTGCCGGTCAACAGCAGCGATTATATGCTTTGATTGTCCCGTGGTGGCTATTATGTGATCGGTCAAAAAAAGTCGTGGCCGTATAGCAGACTATTCCGGCCTTGACCCTGAACTGCCTGTTCAGTATTTCAATGACCAATTTATCCCAAGTGCGCTTATTGTGCGGCGATCTCTGCCGTATGATAGGCGCATTTTTGTATATGTAGACCCCTATTACCCGCATTGCCGCGGGCCTCCTGCCGGTCTGGGTTTCTCAAAAATTCAGACTGACAGGAGGAAAATACAATGGATGGAAACCATCCGAAAGATATTGACCCGCGGCCAAAGCGACGGCGGGCAAAGG
>CANQOR010000109.1 GCA_947625535.1 uncultured Bacilli bacterium | reverse complement strand
GAAGTTCAAGTGCACCACCAAGTGCAGTGCATCCACTTGCATCAATATTGGGTTGCTGGAATGCAGCTAACTCCGTCAATGGAGTTACCTGTTGTGCAGAAGAATTGAAAGTAATGATACTTATGTATGCAGTTTCAAGTGCATAGGGATCACTACGCAGTGTGGAGATTAGCGTCTGAACGCCATTCTTCACGGCCTCAATAGGCTCTCCGTACATAGAGCCGCTGGTGTCGAGGAGTAGATAAACGGGTAATCTTCTCATATTATCTTATTTTGAATAATCTTTCATAACTCTGGCGATAGTATTCACAATTGATGGGTCAGGAAAAGCATCGCCAATTGCCGCAAATTTCCAATCTCCATTTCTGCGATACAGCTTTCCCATAACAAGAGCCCTCATGCCGACGCAATCAGTTTTGGTTGCAACGTCATATTGAGCAAATACTTGTTTGGGAGCTTTATCAGGCGTTCCTTCAAACATACGAATAGATGCGTATGGGATACCCGAAAAATCTCCGCTGTATTCGTTGTTATTGTATATATTTAAGAAGAATACAATGGAATTTACATTGTCGTTCACTCTATTCAAGTCGACTGTAATAATTTCATTGTCAAGACCATCATCACCGTCTTGATCACCAGTCAAGTCATCGCCTGTATGGTGTAATGCACGGTCAATAGAGTCAAGTTTTCCATTGGGCAGACCTATTTTCCTATCACCAAAGTGATATAAAGGAGACCAAATATGGTCAATAGGCTTTCCATCAATGTCAAACATCAAACAACTTAAATCCAAGTCGACATCTACATTGGAAGACATAAGTCCAAAGAAGGACTTTTTGACAATAGCCCCCCAGTTGCAACCCACACAGAAATTGGTGAGTTTCGCACCCGTTTCTTTTTCAAGATTGATGCGCTGTCCTTTTTCTAATCGTATTGCCATAATTAATATTTTTAGTCTTTACTACCTGGTGAATAATTAAAGCCCCATCCGTATTGTTTGTCACAATCTCTATGGCCATCATGGAATGTCAGTAGTTTTTTGACGGTAATCGAATTATCTCCACCAAAGTCTAATTGAGCAATGGCGCAGAATTTCTTGGCACTATATTGTTGCCCCATTTCCACAATGACATCATCACTACCTGGTACTTTTACCTTAACCACAGCATTAGTTTCCGACCATTTTGCTACACCTTCATATATAAAGGTATATACAATAATTCGTTTGATGTCATTCACACCTATAGGGTTTACCAAGATGGTTTCTCCAGAAGAAGAGCCACCTCCACGGTCATCACCCTGATGCCAAATATATGGAGATTGGTCATAACAGCCCTGACGTGTGTTTTGGTGACGGTTTCCACCCCTTCCATGAGAAAACTGAAGACCATCAATCAGCATCTTTTTCCCATCACGAAGTTCGTAGAAACATCCCAAGTCAAGATCTACCGCATTGCCAAACAAACTTTTCAAGAAACCACCTTTATTCCAGTCAAGATTGATGACAATCTCTCCGGTCAAAGGCTTACCAGTTCCTTTTTCAAGATTGATACGATGACTATCGCCACCTTTTTCAAGAATTATAGCCATAAGCTACATAAATTTAGATGCATATTTACGACATATCGGTTCAAGACCGTCTGTATGGGCATCGCCGACTGCCTGAAATTTCCATTCAGAACCATGACGGTACAATCTGCCAAATTCAACTCCCTTATCCGTCGAGAAGTCCTCATCTAGGTCGTAGCGACAGATTACGTCCCCTGTTATTGCATTCTTGATTTGGATATAAGCATCACGTACTTGTCCGAAATTATATTTGCATCGTGGATCGTTCAAATCGTTCGGATTCCAATAAATGCTGACAGTGAAAAGAATTTCCTTGACTGATGGTGATGTCTTTGTCAAATCCACATCAATTTCCTCATTGCCTTCCCCCGTGTCGTCATCATCGTCTCCAAGGTCATCAATAGAACCTAAGACACTTTTGTCCAATGATACAGGTCGCATAACAGGTTTTCCCTTTTCATCATAAATTTGATTACCTCTTTCGTCTAATGCCGGAGTTTGATTAGGGGAGCCATAGAAAACAAAATTATATTCATGCTCTATTTGTCCGCTATTGCCCAACAGGAATGTAGAGGCATCCAAATCGTAAGGTGGATTGGCGTTGGGATTAACCTTCCACCCCATTTCCACTTTCAAACGGGTCAAACTATTATCAATCTCTACCCGTTGTCCTTTTATCAGATTAATAGCCATAGGTTTTGTAGATATAAGGGTTAGGCGTACTTATTGACAAGCGATTGCAATCCGCCTTTATTGCCGTTTCCTATAGCTTCAAATTTCCATTCACCTCCACGGCGATACAAGCGTCCAAATTCCACTGCTGTTTCAATAGAGAAATCTTCATCCAAATCGTAACGTGCAATCTCGGTATCTGTCTTGGCATCATAAATGCGTATGTAGGAATTACGCACTTGACCAAAGTTCTGTTTACGTTCTTCGGCCTTATAAATAGTCGCTGTGAAGATGATTTCTTGTATCTTTGGGTCAACTTTGGTTAAATCCACATTTATTGTCTCATCATCACCACCATCGCTGTTTCCACCAGTCAAGTCATCTCCCGTAGCTTCAACAGAACCGTCAGGAGCCTCCTGATTGTTATAGAAAACAA
>CANQOR010000108.1 GCA_947625535.1 uncultured Bacilli bacterium | reverse complement strand
TTTCGCCTGAATTAATTAGCGAAATAATGTTATCGGCAATTTTTAAGTCGCAGCCTGCATCTTTTAAATTTTGCAATATATCGTCATTATCCATATTTTTTATTATTTACCATATTTTTTAAATAGCAAATACTTATATTGTATTATCTGTTATGCTTGACAGGCATTACAAAAATAAATATTATTAGTTTATGGAAATTCGAGTTTTAAAATATTTTTTAGCGGTTGCAAGGGTTGGCTCTATTACTGGTGCTGCGAATTATCTTCATTTAACTCAGCCAACATTATCAAGGCAACTTAAGGATTTAGAGAGGGAACTCGGGCAGACTCTTTTTATAAGAACTAACCATAATATTACTTTGACGCCTGAAGGAATGATTTTAAGAAAGCGTGCCGAAGAAATAGTTGAAATGGTTGAAAAGACCGAAAACGAGTTTTCTTCGCTTAAACATGAGGTTGCAGGCGAAATTTATATCGGAAGCGGAGAAACGGAATCAATAAAAAGCGTTGCAAATTTAATGCGAGAAATTAGAAAAGATTATCAAAATATTATTTTTCACATGTATAGCGGAATTCACGAGGACATAGTTGAAAAGATTGATAACGGACTTCTTGATTTTGGAATAGTAATGAAACCTGTGGATTTAACAAAATATAATGCCATAAATCTGCCCGATAAAGATACTTGGGGAATTGTTATGAGAAAGGATTCAAAGCTTGCAGATAAAGAATTTATAACATTTGAAGATATGGAAAAAATTCCGTTGATTTTGTCGAGGAAAGCATTTCGAAAACCAACGCCTGATAATGAATTTTACAGGTGGTTTAATGAAAAAAAAGATAGTTTAAATATTGCCGGAACTCATACGCTTTTTTATAACGGAGCAATTATGGTTGAGGAGGGTTTAGGGTATATGTTCAGTTTAAATAATCTTGCTAATACCTCAAAAGATTCAACTCTTTGCTTTCGCCCACTAAAAACAACAATGGAAGCAAGCTGGTGCTTAATTTGGAAAAAATATCAGGTATTTTCGCCTGCCGCTAAGATGTTTTTGGAAAAATTGCAGGAAAATATTAAATAAAGGTGTAACGCTATGTATGAAATAAAATTAAATTCAAATAATAAAATTCCTCTTGTTGGTTTTGGCACTTGGGAATTATCGGGAAGTGTTTGTGAAAGGTGCGTTTTAGAAGCATTAGATGTTGGTTATAGATTAATCGACACAGCTAAAATGTACGGAAATGAACGAGAGGTCGGGGTTGCAATTAATAAATCGGGAATTAAAAGAGAAGATATTTTTCTTACTACAAAGCTAAATTCCTCAAATAACAGCTATGATAAAGCTAAAAAAGGTATTGAACAATCTTTAAATGAGCTTAGGGTTAATTATATTGATTTAATTTTAATCCACGAACCTTATTCAAATTCTTATGATATGTATAGAGCTATGATTGAAGCTCAAAAAGAAGGAAAAGTAAGAGCAATTGGGATTTCAAATTTTAGCGAAAGATTATATAAAGAATTTATTTCAAATTGCAAAATAATCCCTGCAATTAATCAAGTTGAAGCTCATATTTTCTATCAAAAACAAAAATTTCAAAATCTAATGCAAAGTTATGGTACTTTTTTGATGGCTTGGAGTCCATTAGGAGCAGGGTTAGGGGATATTTTTTCCAATCCGACAATTAAAAATATTGCTCAAAAATATTCAAAAACTCCAAGTCAAATTGCTCTTAAATTTTTAGTTCAAAGAAATATTATTGTAATTCCAAGAACCTGCCATAAGGATAGGATGATTGAAAATATTAACCTGTTTGATTTTGAATTAACATCAGAGGAAATGGAAGCATTATCAAAACTGGATAAAAATAAAACGCTTTTTTCTTGGACAAATTATTACAATTAAAGTTCTGCTTTTAATTATAAAACTGTTTTTTATGATACTATAATTTTATGAAATATGTCGATATAACAACACTACAACTTGAAGAAAAAAATGGCTTGGACATCTATGATTTAATTGGTGCTCACGATTTAATGAATGATTCTAAAAATTCTGTAGCTGGAAGAAATTATGCAAAGGTTTGAACAGGGCGAAGATTTGTCGGAAATGGCTTTTAAAGTAGTTTTTGAGCATCTTGATTATTTTCAAGAAATTAGGGAAGATGTTGAAATTATAGAAAAACTTATGAAAGCGGAAATAGAAAATAAACTTCCAAAATTGGAGGCTTTCAGATCTAACGCAGAAATTTTAGCAAATCATTATATAAATGCAATGGATAATTACCTTGAATTTGCTTATGATGTTAAAAATTGGCTAACAGACAATTTTCTTGAAGAAAAGTTTAATTTTCTTTCAAAGTTTTGTGATACTAAAGGTTTAAACTCTGATAAAGAAAAAGAATCTATGCTTGAAATAGTTTCCGAATGGAACGAGCTTGCAGGTAATAAAATTGCGGATTATATTTTATATAAAAAAGAAACTGAGATTATCTCAAAAGAAGATTTAAACAATATGGTAGATGTAGCATTGAAATATAATCCCAATTGTGTTGATGCACTAAAACTTAAAATTGATTATCTAAAAATGAAAAGGATTAAATAATTAAGTATATGCCCCTGAATTATCAGGGGCATATTTTTCACCTTCCAACATGACTTCGGACACTATTAATTCTTTTTA
>CANQOR010000107.1 GCA_947625535.1 uncultured Bacilli bacterium | reverse complement strand
TAAGGAAAATTCGGAAAATTTCGGAAGAACGGTATATCTATGTATCGGATCGGAATTCCACACAAAATATGGGAATTCACAAAGAATCGCCGTACAAAAGAATGCGGAACGATTCTATTTTGTTCGATCGTGACGGCAAATATTTTCGGAATATTTCTCCATCATTTCCCGTACGCATTCGTCCCACGTGATGTAGAGATCCCGGAACGCGCCTTCGCTTACCTTTTTATAGAGTTCGTCGTCTGCGCAGATCATATCGACTTTTTCGGCAAACGCCGACGGCGAATTTTCGCTTAAAAATCCGTTTACGTTGTCCGTAATCGTTCCGCTCGTCACGGATCCACGGAGAAACACTGTGGGCGTGTGCTGCGACGCCGCTTCGATCTGTACGAGCGAACTTGCGTCGTAGAGCGAGGGAAACAGAAAAAGTTTTGCCCGCGCATAAAGCGCCGTCAGCAATTCGCGGTCGCTGATCTTGCCCGTGAACAGGATCTTATCGTTCATCTTGTTGGAAGCGACCTTTCGCTTGAATTCATGCAGATCCTGCCCTTCTCCCACGAAGATCATCTTGAAATTGCCCTTTACGTATTTCAGAGCTTCCAGCAGGAAGTGAATGTTTTTCAGCTTATTGATCCTGCCTACAAAGAGGAAAACGCGGGTATCTTCTTCGATGCCGAAGGTTCGGTTGACCATTGCCGCCGCCGCTTCCCGATCCTTTACGGGAAGCATATCGGTGCCGTTTTTCTGCACCTTGGGCAGGTGATCCACGCCGTAATCATGATAAAAAAGATCGGCAAGGTTCTGATTGACGGCATAAAATTCGTCGCATTCGTCGAATTTTTTCACGATCCCGTTCAGCAGCGACCGCGTGATAAGTTTGCTGTGCGTCGCCCTGTAAAAATCCTTTTTGAATTGGGAATGAAGGGTCGCGATCACGGGAATGCCGTGTTTTTTGGCATAGTGAATGCCCGCGTTCCCGATCGTAAAGGGAGAATGAATATGCACGATATCGAGGTCGGCATGATTCAGTTCCTTCATGAATTTTCTGTCGGACTTGGGCGTGGGCAGATCGTAATCGAGAAACGGAACGATCATTTTTTTGCATTGGACCACTTTGTAGGGAAACGTCTTGCTGCACTTTTTATATCCGCGCGGTTTCACGGTAAAAACAGTGACATTGCAGAATTCGCTCAGCCGCCTTGCATAGTTGTCCACCACCATGATCACCCCGTCTACCATGGGATAGAACGTATCCAAAAACAATCCGACGTTTAATTTTTTTTCACTCATTTCTCTGCTCTCAGGAATCTTGTTCCGATGAAACGGAACGGCCTTGCATTTGTTGGAAATTCCACGAATCTCTTACCATGTCCTCTATGCCGTATTTCGGCTGCCAGCCAAGCTCGCGCTTGGCCTTGTCCGCATTCGCATAGTAAGACGCAAGATCCCCTTCGCGGCGCGGACGGATCGAATAGGGGATCGGGATCCCATTGACTTTTTCGAAATTGCGGATCACTTCCAGCACGCTGTACCCCTTTCCCGTGCCGATATTATAGACGGAAAGGCCGGAACAATCGCCGATCTTTTTCAAGGCGCAGACGTGCGCGTTCGCAAGATCCACGACATGGATATAATCGCGGATCCCGTGCCGTCAGGAGTATCGTAGTCGTTGCCGAATACCCCGAGTTCTTTGCGCTCCCCGATCGCGACCTGCGTAATATACGGCATAAGATTATTCGGAACGCCGTTCGGCTTTTCGCCGATCAATCCGCTGGGGTGCGCCCCGATCGGGTTGAAATACCGCAGAAGAACGACATTCCATGCGTTCGCGCGCTGAATATCCGTAAGGATCTGCTCTATCATGGACTTCGTCCAACCGTAAGGGTTCACGCATTGCCCCTTTTCGAAAGTCTCGTCGATCGGGACGCTCTTCGGCGTGCCGTAGACCGTGGCGGAAGAAGAGAAAATCATATTCGTTACGCCGTGCGTTTGCATCGCTTCTATGAGATTCAGCGTGCCGACGATGTTGTTGCGATAGTACAAATAGGGATTTTTGACGGACTCGCCTACCGCTTTCAGTCCGGCAAAATGAATGACGCAGTCGATCGGTTCTTGATCGAAAATCTTATCGAGCGCCGGTTTGTCGAGCATATCGGCGTAATAAAAAACCAAAGATTTCCCCGTGATTTTTTTGATTTTATCCACAACTTCGATGTCGGAATTGGAAAGGTTGTCAAAGATCACGACTTCATGGCCGGCATTCAGCAATTCGACCGCCGTATGGCTGCCGATATACCCCGTGCCGCCCGTAACCAAAATTCTCATGGCATATCTCCCGATGAACTGATCATGCTGAAACAATTATAGCACACGGAAAAGTAAAGTACAAGCAAAAAAAGAAATAAATTTCCAAGCCGTCCTGCGATAGGAGCCGTGCGCTTGCGGCGGTTTAAGCAGGAAATACATTGCGGCAACGTTTGTTTTGCCGCAAAAAAATCCCCCATGGAGATGAAATTCCTCCATGGGGGCCGAAAAACCGCTTTCGTATTGCCGGCAAATGCTCTTAAAAGCTTCGGAATGTTTACGGCTTACAGCCGCTGCACTCGCTGCATTTGCCGCTGCACTTTTTTACCGGTTTGCCCGTCGCGGAGTGCATTTGACCATACCATGTCCTCTCGGACACGGCGCCGCATTTCGGACACGGTAC
>CANQOR010000106.1 GCA_947625535.1 uncultured Bacilli bacterium | reverse complement strand
TTCATTTTAGGGCTTGACTTTTATTTGCAGGACTTCATTTAAGCTGGCTCCTTTTGTAAAAACGATTGGCGATATACCATCATGTTTTATTCCCTCAAACATTTTCAAATTTCCTCCAACTCCTGATCTGTTGAACTGTTCGCTTTTCTGGTTGTCATTATACCACAGGCGCATAGCGCCCTGTGGTATAATTATTAAATCAAGGTATAATAGCCGTTTACGGCTATTATACCACAGGCGCGGAGCGCCGTTGTGGTATAATTCTTTGAATCAGGTATAATGTCTGCTTTGCAGACATTATACCTGAGGTTTATAAAACGGCAAGGGCGGGAATGTGCGTCCCGCCCCTGCTCGTCAAAGAATATTCTCAGTAGAAATGATAGATCCGAACACATTACCCGCTTGGGTCATGTAGTTCGGATCATCACTTAGACGGTTGGAGCGTAGCTATCTTTTTGGTTTTACGCTACGGGAACGGCTCGGTTACTCACTGGGTTGGGCCAGGGGAGACGATAACTCTATCCCCGTTTCCCCTGCGTCCCCCCAACTTATTTCCAACTCGGAAGAGAATGGATTAAATGGATGATTATAGGTAGATACTCCTGTTAAAGATACTACCATTTCTGTTGAACCTAACTGGACAATTTTTGCTTTTTGAACAAAGAAATCAGATTGTGAATAGATAGGTTTTGCATCTACAACACCCAATTTACTGTCAAAAACTATATACCAATTCCAATTTTGCTCTGCTTCTCCATACGATAATACAGGCGGGGAAAAGTGTAAAGTGTAAATGGAGATGACAGCCCCATTTACGTTGATAGATTGATCTGTCGATATCCAAAATCCGCAGCTCTCTAATGTATTGGAGAGCATCTCAAATTCCTGTTCACTTTGTATAGTCGCAATATAGGTATCTATTAGCGATGTGAATTGTGTAACGGCGTGTCGATGGTCATCTGTCCCCATATCCAGATTGAGAATAACATTATATTTTTCTTCAACACATTTTGCTTTATCTATCACCGTAGAATTGGGTTGACTAAATATAAGAGATATGGCAATTAAACAAACGAGAAAATATTTTTGTCTCATCTCTTCTCCCCTCCAAGAACGGTTAAGAGAACATAGGACTGGAGTGTAGAGCTTGAGTATATATTACCCAAGTTCTACACTCCGTCTATTTTACAGCATCACAAGCCTATGCCTAATACAGATTACTTAAAGGTGACTATCCGGTCTTTTATATCATAGTCAAGTGCTAAGTTGACGGATACGCCATGTACTGTGCCAAAGCCTTGCGCGATTGTCATCTTTCGCGCATAAACATCCCCCGCATATTTATTACCGCTGTTTGTCATATTTGAATACATCCTATTTGCCACAGCTATCATTTTTTCCTCGTCTGTGGGCATAGCTGCAACCTGATTGACAAAGTCTGCGCCTACTCCAGAAGAGCCATTTTGAACAGAAATATCATAGGCAAAAGCCAGCCCTCGTTCCGTTTCAAGGCCTAAATCATTGAATATGCGAACTGCATTGTTGATGTAGTAGGCGTTATACTTATTCTGCAATTCTATAAATTCCGGCGTATTTGCTAATGCTTTAAACTGCTGTTCCCAATCACTACTAAAGACATTTAGGATTCGGGAAAACCCAAACCGAAGCCCGGCAGAGCGGGTTCGGTTTGGAAAGGAGAAGCAGATGCATCAACGGTTTGCAAGCCGTTAGCAAGAGGTTTGATCCTAAATCAAGTAATCTGAAATACTTCCTCATTCTTTTCAAATTGTGCCTTGATCTGCTCGTTGATCCGGGCGTCCATAGTGGGAACAACTTTCATATCTTCCTCTCTAATAGAAATTGTCGCAATATCATCTTTTTCTCCGTATTGAGGAAAATTAACTAACCAGTACCCTTCTACGCGCTCTTCCAAACATATCCATCCCTGCATCCCTTTGTGTACGCCGTCTCTGGCAT
Source organism: uncultured Bacilli bacterium (assembly GCA_947625535.1). Classification (GTDB taxonomy): domain Bacteria; phylum Bacillota_I; class Bacilli_A; order RF39; family UBA660; genus Coprovivens. The sequence continues at coordinate 733 of CANQOR010000106.1, read as the reverse complement.
ACTTTTCCTTTTCAACGATCACTTCAACACAATCCATCATTTTCATCTTATTTCCCTCCATAAGGCGCTGTAAGCTGAATTCTGCCATTTGGATAAACCTTCCAGCCAGTTATAAAAGAAACAGTTCCCACGCCATTTTTTCGTGGGATTTCTATTCGGATACTGATCCTCTGCCCATCTTGGAGAGGAGGAGCGGCGGAATGAGCGCGCTCCGACTTTTTGAAAAAAAGTCGGAGCAAGCGATATAAAGCTTGCTCCGACGTGGTCGGAGTGTCATTAAAGGATCTGGCGAAACCCAGTAAAATCAATGGTTTGCAAGCAGCAGGCAAGGTGCTTTTATTCAAAAACAATCTAAAATCGAGAATTGCGCCGCCCGAGTGAGACTGTGGGCGGCGTTTTCATATACAAAAACCGAAAGGGGGAAATTTTTTCTGCTGCCAGCCACGGGCTGGCTTTTTTCATTTCACGAAGAAGGAGGTTTGACATTGGCAGACGATAAAAAGAATATTGGCCCCGAGGTAGAAAAGACTGAAACGGCCCCCGCGCCGGAGCAGCCTGCTCCCGAAAAGGTCGAGCCTATTGTGGCAGATCCCGCACCGGCTGAAAAGACGGCTCCCACGGAAAAGTCTGAGCCTACCACCCCGGAGTCTCCCAGCCCTGCGGCTACCGAGCCGCCCAAGCCCGACAAGGAGGGCAAGCAGACGGACACCCCGGACAAGGGCGATCCCGCCCC
>CANQOR010000105.1 GCA_947625535.1 uncultured Bacilli bacterium | reverse complement strand
GGCATCGCCAAGCGGTTAAGGCCTCGGATTGTGGTTCCGATATGCGTGGGTTCGAATCCCACTGCCCGCCCCATTTTTAACTTTTTCCCAATATTTTAGCTTATAAAATATCGGAAACAGTTCTATTTTAAGGGTTTCTCCATTATAACTCAGGGTTCGGATGCAAGTTTGTATAATCTCTCTTTTCACTTGCGGCTCTGCTAATCTGAACAGTTCGGGTAATTGGTTGCAAAATGCCATTATTAGGCTTAATTTATTATATAAAATTTTGCTTTTTTCTTTGCGTTCTTCAAGCCTTGCTTCTAATTTATTGAGTTCGGATGCCCATTGCTGATTTAACTCTCCCCATTCCGTATCCGTCATGCCATAAGGTAAATTTCCATCAAGTTTCTCTGCATAACTTTTCTTTATCCGGTTTTTTATTTGCTCAATTTTCTTTTGCATCTCAACCGGACTTTCAAGACTGTTTTCATATTCTTTTATAGCCTGCAGAACTTCTTTTGCTTCTGACTTCATTAACTCAATTTCAGAGGGCGGAATATAAATATCTTCAAGCATTTCAATAAAAGTTTTTTCAAGTTCTTCTTGTCTTATTGCTTTAACTCCGCAATGACATCTGTAATAAATATATTCTCCGGAATTGTGAGCTCCTCTTTTCATTTCTGCTGATAAATTATGTTTTCCGCAGCACTCGCATTTTATCATGTTGGTATAAGGAAAAATTATATCATGTGTTTTTGGTTTCTTATGCCCAAACATAGATTGGACTTGATAAAATAAATCTTTTGAAATCAACGGCTCTTGCTTCCCTTCGTATATTACACCTTTATATGTTATCTGTCCTATATAAAAACTGTTCTTTAACATCCATTCAAATTTTCTTGGCGGAAATTTTTCTCCGGTTTTCGGATGCTTAAAACCGTCAAGATATAATGTATCTCCTAACCTTTTAAAAGAATAATTGCCGGTTGCATATAATTCAAAAGCCTTCTTAACAAAAGGAGCATTTTTCGGATCTATAACTATTATTTTTTTCTCATCCGGCTGCGTAAAGTTTATATATCCTATCGGAGCTTTACAAGGAATAATTCCCTCTCTTGCTTTCTGCTCCATTCCCATTGATGTTCTTTGAGAAATTTTTCTCCGTTCGTAAAGGTTAGTTCCTTTTGTGATCCATCTTAAAAGCTCACCTTCCGGACTGTCTTCGTTGCACTCCGTTACGGAAAGAGGAGTGATTTTACACTCATCAAAAAATCTTCCCAAAATCGCATAATCATATTCTGTTCCTCGTGATATTCTATCCCACTTCCAAAATATCAAAGCATCAACTTTTGCTGCATTTTCTCTTGTCCATTTTATTAATGCTTGAAGCTGCGGTCTGTTTAAATCTTTTGCACTTATGCCTTCTTCTCTAAAAACTTTTATAACTTCATAACCTAAAGATGCTGCAAAATCTCTGTCTATCCTCTCTTGTGCGTTAAGAGAATAGCCTTTTTTTTGTTCCTCTGTAGAAACACGAACATATATAATACATTTTCTTTTTTGCATCTAAACCACTCAAAAAATGACATTCTTAAAAATAATTATACACAAAAATTTTTATTAACAAAATCATTCAAGTTTTATCGGAGTGTTATCCGGATTAAGACACAATTCCTTAAAACCTACTTGGGTAAATAAAGTAACAAACCTAACAAGTCTTTTGTGTTCTTCTTGCTCATTATAAACTTCTTGCGGTTTAATATATTCAACTTTTAATCCGGTTGCTTCTTTCATTAAAATAAGCTCCCTTGATTAAAATTTTTAAAATCTCTTATTACAATTTGCTTTGGTAAAAAATCTCTGCAAAAATAAGCGGAAGAAAAGTTTATCTTATCTTTTGCTTGTCCTTTGAATTGCATTCTTTCTTCAAACAAAAGAAGCTGCAAACTTTCATCCCTAAAAAGTTTTTTAGGTGTACTGTCATTTAACCATGTCAAGCTCATGAGCAAGCAAAATGGTTTATTAAAATCTATTGCTCTTTTAAATATTTCTCTTTTATTTGTAAATGGTGGATTTGAAACGATTACATCCCATTCTTCCGGTTCATACCGGTAAAAATCTTGCCCGTATTTAATATGAGAATTGACAATTTTATATCTGTTTTCGCTTAAAACCCTTACAAATTCGCTATTCTCATCATCAAAAGGAAGCCATATAATTTTGTCTTTGAATTTCGGAAGAAATTCAAGCAGCGGTTCTACTCCGTATCTCGGAGTGTAACATTCATCATTCTTTCCTTGCGATGTAAATAAAAAACCGTTTGTCATGACTTCCTTTAATTGTTCCTTTGCGCTGCTTCTTTGGAAACAGAATTGTTAAATAAAATTTCGATAGTGGGTAATTCCGCTATGCTTACCGAATTGCATACAACATTCATAAATGTATATGCAGCATCCGGATCTCTTAAAATTTTTCCGCTCATTCTTGTAAAAAATTGAGCTCGTATATTTAAATGCTTATAATCAAATTGTGGCAAGTTGTTTGAATTGTTATCCGGCATTGTCAATTTCGCCCCTTTGCTTTTAGAGGTTTATTATTTTTGATAAGCAGAAATTCAATATCATAAACAGGCTTATCGATTTTTAAATCGGTGTATTTGCCGTTGATGATTTTTATTGATTTAATTTTTGCATTTAAAATCTTGTCTTTATCATCTTTTTTAGGATAACCGCATTTAAAAACAATAGGTAAGCCA
>CANQOR010000104.1 GCA_947625535.1 uncultured Bacilli bacterium | reverse complement strand
CAATATCCCTTCGGACTGCATTTTATCCAAAGTAGGTCTTGTTTTAATTAGGTTGCCCCATTCCTCTAGCGAATAGCATTTTGTCATTTTATAATGCGCTTCTTCAACAGCGCCATACATCCTCTGATTTATTGTACTATTTATAGGAACATCAAACCCAAAAGCTGCAGCTTCTCGTATACTAGGCATAAATACTCCCCTATACAGTGAACTGTCATCATCTTAAAATCCATTCCATTTCTCCTTCCCAAGTTGTAAAGATAACACTGACTATATTTTCAATAATTTACTTGAAATAAACAAATTATTTAAGCCTAATATATCTTCGATTTTTAGTTGCCGCAGTACATGCCAGCACACCCAACTCTATTAATTCATTTAAAAGCTGCCTTGTTCTTGGCCCTTTAAGTCCTATTTTGGCAGCAATTTCATCTGTACTATATTCCATCCCAATTTCCATACATTTCAAAATCTGTTTTTGCCGGGCAGATAAAGTTTCTCCATTATATTCTGCTGATTTTTCTGCTGATTCTGCTGATTTTTCTGCCAACAATTCGGCAAATCGCTCTGCATTCAATGTCAAATCATTTCCCGGCGGCAATTTATCAGTAATAACTTTCAGAGAGTCTCTGATTGCTTCAAACTGACTGGTGGTTATCACAGGCATAGCCTCTGTCAATGCTTTAAGTCCCGCTTTCATATTATCAATTTTAGATATGGCGATTTTAGGGTATTCAAAGTTTTTGAGGGTCTACCTTTTATGAGGGTCTTTCGTGAGGGTTCTCCGTGAGGGTCTTTCATGAGGGTCTGGTTTGAGGGTTTGTCGTGAGGGTTTAGACCAATAACAATTATAAAAACAGGGTATGTTAGTTCGTATTGTACGAGCTAATGTACCCTGTTTTCTTTTCGTCCTGCCTTATATATGATTATCTTTGCAGAAATAAACTTTTTAAAGGAGGACACATGAATAGTATCACAGATTTACTTGACCTTGAAGACTCTGACATAATTATTTCAGATATTATTGTCGAAGGTCAAACCAAAACACTCATTATTGAAACTCCACCTGTTGCCCATTATTGCCCAACCTGTGGATATCGCATGCACTCTCGTGGTGTAAAGAAAAGGACCATTAACCATCCCATTCTTCAGGATGGCTATTCCTTGATTTTATTACTCAAGCAGCGCCGATGGCGTTGTTCCAATCCTGACTGCCTATACGAAGTTAGCGAAGCCTTCCGCTTTGTTGACAAAGGCCGCAGAACTACCAATGCAACTGACATGCTCATTGTGGAAGCCTATCGAAATCTCTTAGAAACATCCGCATCCATTTCTAAAAGATTCCATATGTCCGATTCGTATGTGCATGAAGTTTTTGACCGCTATGTCAAACTTGACAGACTTTCCCTTACAGATGCCATTTCCATTGATGAAGTACATCTGGATATGGATGATGACTGTAAATACGCATTAGTCATTCAGGATTTCCACACCGGTGACCCTATTGATTTACTTCGAAGTCGAAGAACATCCGTAACGGAACCTTATTTTGTTTCCATTCCCAAAGAAGAACGTTATCAGGTGAAGTACCTCATTTCCGATATGTACAACCCTTATATCGCCTATGTAGAAAAGTACTTTCCCAACGCTGTCCCTGTTGTTGATTCCTTTCATGTAATCCAATGGATCACCCATTCCATTGACAACTACATACGACAGCTTCTTAAAAAGTACAGACAACGAGACCGTGAATATCAGGACAAGCTTTCCTATGAGCAGCAACGGCCGGTTTCCCTTCCTCCATCGGACGAAGTATACCTCCTGCAAAAATACAGATGGTTAATTCTGGCCAATCAGTCCAACATACGCTACCGCAGTGACCCTCGCATGGATTCCCATTTTCATACATTAATGAACACCTATGACTACGAAGATGCCCTCTTTCGAATTGATCCAAACTTGAAAGATTTTCGGGACTTAAAAGAAATGTATGTGCAGTTTAATTCCAGAAACGGCGGGAATCCCCTACTTGCCCGTAACGAATTAAAAGATTTGATTCAGACATACAAAAGCTCTTGTTTTGAAATTTTTCGTGATTTTGCCTCTTTATTGGAAAAATTTGAAAACCCGATTGTTAATTCATTTATCATGGTCGAAAAAATCGGAAATGGTAAAATTTATGATGCCCGTTTATCTAATGGTCCCATCGAATCCATTAACCGAAAAGTAAAAGATTTAAAGCGTCTGGGCAGAGGTTTCCGCAACTTTGAGCACTTTCGCAACAGATTTCTTTTTGCAACCAGGCAAACACCGGTGCTTAACGGTGTCACCGACTATAACCCTGTAACTTATTATGAAGAAGATGATTTTTAGGAGGAATCCACATGGAAAACTACTGTGCATTTAGCAAAGACCACACTTGCCTTAAATGGCTCGATTACGTAATAACACGTCAAGAACTGGAAGAGGCAGACGCTCTCTGTCACGGAAACTGGATAGAAATTAAGCGAAAAACACAATACATACAAACACTACAAGCAATCTTGGATGGCAACCACATCCCATATCCAAATGAATTTGACTGATTTTAAGAAAGGGCCTGGCTTAACCAGCCAGACCCTCACGAGTGCCCCTCACGAAAGACCCTCAAACCAGACCCTCACAAAGAACCCTCAAAAACTACGCTATTTTTCATGCCTGCCCCTCACGACAAACCCTCAATTAGATTGGCAAACCCTCAAAAACTTTGATTATCCACTTTATTTTACACTCCCTCAAAAGGCTCCCGCCCTTTCGCGAAAGCCTTTTT
>CANQOR010000103.1 GCA_947625535.1 uncultured Bacilli bacterium | reverse complement strand
ATGTCCCCTGCATTTTCACTCACGCAAACGACGCTGTCCTGGTCGAATACCAGCTCTGCGGGCATGCCGCCTATGTACTGAAAGCAGTCGTGACAGGCCCGCACAAGATCCGAGCTGGTGAAGGGCCGGCTTTGTATCCAGGCGTACTTGTACCGCGACCGGGACAGGACGAACGCGGCCACATACACCTTTGCCTGTCCGCCGTCCACCTTCCGCAGCACCTTCTGCCCGAAGTCCACCTGCATCTGCTGTCCCATCGGCAGTTCCGGCACCGCCTCGTATTCCCGCGGCGGATCGCTTTTTCTTATCCCATATTCCTCCCGGAGCTGTTTCACATAACGGGATACCGTCCGCTCGCTCACATCTTCACGGTAGTGCTCCTTCAGCCAGTCCCATATCTGGGCCGCCGACAGGTCGGGAAACTCCCGCAGCCAGCTCAGGATCTGCACCTGGTACTTCTCCAGGTACTGCGCACGGCAGACGCTCTGGTTCATTTCCTCATACTCGTCTACCGGCATCTCCCAATAACGGTTCACTGTTTTTCGGTTAATCCCCAGCCGCCGCGCGACCTGCCGCTGGCTCATCCCCGCAGTTCGCAATTGTTGGATCTTGTTGTACACGTTATACCCTTTCATTCCTTTCCGGCCTCCATCTGGTTGGGTTTCCCACATTATACCAGATACCGGCCACGGCTTCCGTGGTATACTCCCTGGCGAGTTTTGGCCCCTTTTGTGGCGAGTTTTGGTTTACTTCCTGTGGCGGATTTTGGCTTACTCTATATTACCATTTACAATAACTCCCTGATAAATGTGAATTTGAGTATTACCTAATCATAAATATCTATACCTGTTTATTGACAAGCTCCAAGTACTAAATCAAAAAGTTCACCTGGCATTTTTACGAAGATCCAACCAAGGCCATGGCAGCCTACATATCCGCCTTCAATCAATCTCAACTCAATAACAGTTCCGTCTTTCATGTTCAGATACAAGTGACCTTGTGTTTCAGCGTTGTAAAAGCCCTTATTGTTCTCATAGTCGATTCGTTCAAACGGACTTTCGCAAAGCTCGGTCAGAAATTGTTCAAATTGTTCCTCGGTAATGCTGACTAAATCCTGATAGCTAGATACGCGCTTATTCCAATCGGAATGTGTGCGATAGGTCACACTTTCCACATTGCCTGTGACATGGAGACGTTTCTCAAAAAGATCCGCTCCCGTATTCAATCCGATTCCGTCGTAATTATCCAGGAACTGCAGCACTTGCTCGTCACCGAAATCCACATAGATGCAAAGGCGAAAATCCTCGCTGTATCCGTTGACCTTATATACAGAACCAGAATAGGTAGAAGCAAATTCTGTTGCATATTCCTCCTGCGATGACCATTCATCCAATGTACCTTTTGCTTCTCCGACATATTCGCCAACTAATTTTTCGGCAATCGCAGAATCAATATCATTGACATAAAACGATTGTGTATAAACTTTTCCCTTATATACAATGCAGCCAAGCACGTCCATTGCCACGTCCGAAGTATTTTCCGGCAGCTTGACAGAGTCAGTATAAACCGCGTATTCGTCCTTTGCCGACGAAGAAGGACTCTGAGCAACGGATGCACCGCCTACAGAACTGGAATTCTGACCCGGCTCATCTCCTTTGGCAGGGGAAGAAGGACTCTGGGTATCGGATGTGCCGCCAACGGAGCCGCCAATCTGACCCGACGTATCTCCTTGAATGGGAACATCAGGCTGCCCTAATAAACCGGATTGCCAAATGCTAACACCAAGCATCACAACAAGACACAGGCAGCACACAGGAGTTGCTGTGCGGATGACTGCCTTTCTCTTTTTCCTCTGCTCGGCAATATACCGATCCCTACGTTCCAACAGGCTATTAAACATTTCATTACTATTCTTCATAAACAAACCCCTCTTCTTCAAGTTTTGATTTCAAAGACTGCTTTGCCCTATATAGGAGATTTCTTACTTGACGTTCGTTTTTCTTTAAGACGATTGCCGCTTCTTTACTGGAAAATCCTTCAAAGAACACAAGCCAAAGGACTGTTCTGTAATCGTTGGGAAGTTTAGACAACGCTTTATGAACTGCGATTTTTCTTTCTTCCTTTATGTAGGATTGTTCAAGACTCTGTTCCTCGCTTAAATAGTTCTCCATATCTTCAATAGGAGTGTTAAGCTGCTTGAAATTATGCCTTACAAAATCAATCGCCACATTTCGCCCGATTGCATACAGCCAAGACTTAAATGTACTTTTTCCGGAATATCGTGGTTTCTTGATGATTAACCGAAAAAAAGTATCTTCCGTCAATTCCTCGGCAATGAAAACATTGTTGACATAACCTTTCAAATAAAGGATAAGACCATCCTTATAGTTTTCAACGATTTCAGCTAATCCTTTGTCATCACCATCAAGGAAACGGCGGTAGCTACTTGCACCGTTATCCATGACTTTCTCCTTTCTGAAAGGGTGGCATTAACCCCTTCCACTTATTAGTCGTATGAAACTCAAAAAAGTCTCACCCTTATTATAACATTTTTGAAAAACTATGAGCAATGAAAACGGCGGCAAGGATTTACCCTGCCGCCACACTACATTAACAGTAAATCAAATCGTTGTAAACAACCTCGGCGGCACGGTTACGAATGTTGTTCATAGTCTGCACCCACTTCATACCATCCTCGGCTTTGAGCTTTTCCGTCACGCCCTCCTTTTTGGCAAACTGTTTTACCAGCCGGGAAAGCATAGCCTCGGCTTCCTCGTTCAGATCGGCAAGGTAGGCGTTCAGCCTGCCGCTTGTCAG
>CANQOR010000102.1 GCA_947625535.1 uncultured Bacilli bacterium | reverse complement strand
TGGTGAGCGGACAGGTTAGAAAGTCTAACCTTGCCCGTAGCTCATAGCTAAAAGGATATCAAGAATCCTTAATGCGACCTATATGCTGCAAAAAAAGCGGAATTATCTCATTCTTAGCAAATTTGCTATATTGCGCCCCAGCATAAGGGAACGGATTTTCTTCATCCCTTGAATTATCAAAACTAAAATCCCAATCCCTAAAGACATCCTTATAATAATTATAATCATGCGGGCCGCCCGTATCTTTAAGAGTTTCTCGGAACGCAATAATGAATGCGTTTAAAGAAATTACCATTAAAAGTTTAGAATTCTTGTTCCAGTAACTTAAAAATTTACTTTTAATGGCCTTGAAATACTCCCGAAGGCATTGGGCGCAATATTTAATGTAGTTAGCGATATCTTCAGAGTTCTTTAAAGAGAAATCCTCCGATTTGCCGTTTTTTAATAACCAATAATGATACAATGAATTCTCATTGTTTCTCGCTACCAATAAACTCGACAAAGCATATTGTATGATTGAAGCCGTCTTGATGGGAGCTGGCTCAACTTTTGACAGCTCAAACATATTTTTGAAAGGTTCTTCTCGATTGAGGAGTTCAATTGTTTTTCTTGATATTGCCTCCCCCGAGGTGGGATTCATAATAGCTTGTACCTGTATCAAAGTATCTGCATCTACGGGTTTGGCATTTTTATTTATCGAAACGAATAAATTACTTTCAAACTTTCTTCGCTCCAATTCGTCATCATACACACTTCCATCGGGATATATGATTCCCGTAACTAGTAGATTCAATTGATCCCGCAATTTGGCAATTTTTTGCTCATTGACATTAGTTTCATCACAATCTTGATAGTAGGCATAAACTCTATGTTGTCCATCAATGATAGCCATAGAATTAAAGTCAACAGGGATATGTATTTCTATGCTACGATCATATTGATTGATGGAATCAAGTTCAACGGGGATATCGCAACCGTTGGCATCCACTTTGGAAAAACTGATTCCGCGAGGAAGGGTTACTATGATATTATTCAAGAAAGTTGTTTTATTCCTGGCAACAAATTCCCGAATCTCTTTGATACGGTTGGGTTTAATAAGACGTTGATATAAGTCTACATCCTGTTCCCAACCATCTTTACGCAAAACATAACAATTTTCAATCAAGTCAATGGGTTTCATCATAAAAGAAACCATTCTAACCCCATTGTTGTATCCTGTTACCGCGTCAGGATATATTATAGAAGACGCTAAGGGCTTTATATTTCTATTGCCATAAGGATCAGGTTTTCCGATGTCTTTTCTTTTTATTCCTAAAAATCTAAAAAGTTCATATTTGAAAGAAGCCTTGATGCTCTTTGCCATCGTAGAAAAATAATTTAACGTAGCAGCATCAATAAACCTTAAATTTGAGTACCTTGCGACGTCATCCGCATCTATTTTTCGAGCACCGTATTCAAAATATAAATAATGGACTATAAATTCATTATACTTGTAATTTTGGAGTTGTTCATTTTCAGGGAATTTTTCAAGCAATATTTTAAAAAACTCTTCTCGGTTATTGAAGATAATCCCTGCAGTTTCATTTTTCTTTAGTTTATGATTATCATCGTAAGGCTTTCCTGCGCTTTTAGCCTTCTCACGTTTCTGCAAATCTTTAATGGTATCTTCGCAGATAACCATGACATTTTTATAAATATAGCAATGATCAAGTTCGTTGCTTCTGTTGCCCAACTGGAACTGAATACCACTGACTTTAAGCGACTTGAACCCCGAATAGATAAATACTTCATCTACCTGCTTGGCAAATGTAGTTCTTCTCTTGCGCTCGGCCAATTGTTCTTTTGTTAATTTACTCTTCTTTTGCTTTTTTACCATTTGAATCCCTCCGGCTTTTGTGCGACTTTTTGTGATAAATCAGGCTCTATAACTGGTACATCTGGGCGGTATTTTATATCACCATTAAGCGCCTCGTTTATTCGCTTGTCTGCTATCTCTATGTACTCCTCTTTTACTTCACATCCAATAAATTTTCTATTTTCCAAGACACACGCCACCGCGGTAGTTCCGCTACCTGAAAATGGATCCATAACAACATCTCCAGGCTTGGTAAGTGCTTTAATCAGTCTCTGAGGTATAGCAATAGGAAATTGGCACGGGTGCTCTGTTTTTTCGATATGGTTCGCTTTAACATTCGGAATTTCCCATACATCAGACGGGTTTTTCCCCAATGGATTTCCACTAAACTCACCAGCTTTTTTCCCTTTGGAATATTTCTTCCCTGGATATTTTTGCGGTATTCTTATTGCATCCAAATTAAATAGATACTCCGTTCCTTTCGTATACCATAAGATAGTTTCATATCGGCCACTTAATCTTTTTTCTGCATTTAATCCATGACCAAATGTCCAAATAATTCGATTGTGCAGATATAATCTAGATTGTGAATCCACCGATTTATTTAACACATCCACAATATCATAGATTAAGCAGTCTAATGGTATTATGACTGAATCCTTGACATGAAATCCAACTTGCCAACAAAGACTCCCCCCTTTTTTGAGAATGCGCATGGATTCAGCAATAACCTTTTTGTTGAGTTTTTTGAACGAATTTATGTCATCCGATATACTTTCATATTCCTTGCCCATGCAATAAGGAGGTGATGTGATAATCAAATCGACGCATTCACTTTGTAGTTCTGAAAAAACATCTATACAATCACTGTGAAACAACTTGATGTTCCCTTGATCATAATTCAACTGATGTAAATCGCGTTCCATATTGCAACTTCCTTAAAGAATTATATCAGAGTCTCCAACGCTTCGCGCATACTTTTCGCAAGGGCTTTTGCCATGAGTACGGGGATCGCGTCGCCGATTTGCTCATAT
>CANQOR010000101.1 GCA_947625535.1 uncultured Bacilli bacterium | reverse complement strand
AAAGGTATGAAATAAACAGATAGAGAAAAACAAGTTCTTGATTTCATAAAAAGAACGGACTTTAAGAATTTATCTAAAAATGATTTCATGAGTTATGCTTCAAAACTGAATGAATTGCGTCCCGAAGTTGCAACTCAAGTAATTGCGCAGTATCCCGAACTTGCAAATCTTATTAAATCCACATTAAACGAATACAAAGATATGCTTGACTCTGTAATTTCAAGTGATGATTCTAGTTTGAATCAAGTTTATGGTGTACTCAATAAAGAAATGGACAATGCTGCTACCAGCAGAGCTGAGTACATAAGTTTTGCTGAAAAAGTTCGAGCAGATTGTAGTAAATGCCTTGATAATCCAGACATGACGCCCGAACAACAGCGTGAAATGTTGGATCGTGAGATAGAGATTTTTCGGATGATTGATAAGAAGGTCACCGAAATACGAGCAGAGGAACGAGAAGTTTCTCAAACTGCCAATAATAAAGATTCTGAGAAGCGTATGTTTAACTGGAAGTTAATTGCGACTGCGAGCACAGTTGTTCTTGTTGCTGTTGGTGTTGGTACGGCTATGTTGGGTGGTAGATTTGACATTAAGCTACCTACGAAAAAATAATTTGGATACACAAAAAGAGCTATCAGACATCAAAAATCTGATAGCTCTTTACTTATGCAATAATCCAAATAATGTTGCCATTTTGTTGCCACAAAGGACATTCAAACGGCTAAACCCGCATAACTACGGGCTTTTTTAAAGGCGTGAAATCATTCCCACTCCACTCCTGTGGTTATTATTTTAATAGTTAATAACAAGATATAGTGGTTTTTCATCACGGTTTTTATCTAAAAATAATCATATTTGCCTTATTATTTCATTAAAAGTAACTCAAAAGTACTCACATAAATTTTTATGAATTCTTTTTTAATTGGGCATTTTTATGATTTAGAATTACTTTCCAATTTTCGGGAAAGCCTATTCTACTAAGTTCTATAGAAGAGTCATATTCTTCTATCAAGGCTTCAAGATTAACCATAAATTCCTGTTTCCATTTAATGGGGTCATAATAAAGAAATTTCAAAACGAAAATATAATCAAATACTTCTTTACCTAATGAATACGGAAAGCCTTTCGGCGTAGCAGGAACTGATACCAGCCTGTTATTATAAAGTCTTGAATAATGAGCACAGTTATTACGCAACTCCGTTAAACACTTTAACCAGCTCGCCATATTTGTATCGGCGGTTTTATATAAATCTTTTGCTATTGCCTTTTTATCAGACCTAATCATATCTGAATAAAATATTGACAACTGTCCAACAGTAAATAATTCGATTACTACCCATATCGGAAATTTACCGCCATAGAATTGATTGTGATGCTTTACTGCCAATTTGTTTTTATTGCGTTCAATATCATCATTTATTTGGTTAATGAATTTTTCGTGATTGTGCCAATTATTAAAGTTTTCCTCGTTTTCATAACCTAACGCACCATATTTATGTGCGTGGTAATATGATAATTGAGCTCGAAGCATAATCTCAATTTCTTCAATTGTAGTAAATAATAAATGCCGTAACTTTCTGTCAAACTCGTATGTTCTGTACATATTATTAAATGTAGTACCGTCGGCATATTGAACCGCCCCAAGTTGTGCAGACAGTACAAAAAAGCCTATTTGATGTAGAAAATTAAATTTTAAGCAACAAACTGATTTCGTTTTTCAAGCGGAGTCAGTTTTGTTTTTGTTTGAATTCTGTAATTGTTGTAGAAGTTGATGTATTCAGCTATGAGGAGGCGAGCCTCCTCATAGCTGGCAAGTTTGACTCTGTGTATACATTCTGTTTTGAGAATTGAAAAGAAATTTTCAGCTAATGCGTTATCATATGGGTTTCCTCGTCTTGACATTGACGGCGTTATGCCGTATGATTGTGTTAGCAAATGGTATTCATGAGATACATATTGCGAACCTTGGTCACTGTGGAGCTGCAACTCTGCAGTGACATTTTCTTTTTGCAAAGCTTTTCTAATAGTATCAAGCACAAGCTTTACTGTCATATCCTTTGACATATGGTAAGATACAATACTGTTGTCATACAAATCTCTGATTACTGAAAGATAGCAATTACCTTGCTGCGTTGGTATATATGATATATCTGTAACCCATTTTTGATTTGGTCTATCTGCATTAAACTCTCTGTTCAATAGATTAGGATACTTATGTAAATGCTCTGATACATACTTAAACTTTTTTCTGCGTACAACAGATAGTAGATTGTATTTTTGCATAATTCTTAATACTGTCTTTGGATTTCGGTATATTCCTTGCCTTTCAAGCCATATATGTACTCTGCGATATCCATATGTTCTATGAGTTCCTTCCTGACACTCTCTTATCTTTTCGGCTAATGGCAAATCTCTATCCGGTATATCTTTTCGTTTTAAATACGCATAATACCCACTTCTTGATACTCCAAAGAACTTACACATCTGACTAATGCAATATTTGTCCTTATGCTTAATGATTACTTGATACTTTATTGATGGCTTCACTTCCTTTCTGCGAGCGAGAGAAAATCCCGCATTAACTCATTTTCCATTTCTAATCGCTTAATATATCTGTCTTTGCTTGCCATTACATATCGCATTTGAGCAAGCTTATCCAACCTTTGAATTGATGGCGGTATTCCTTTATCGTTTTTGCCGGGTCTGCCTTTCTTGTGAATTGCTTGTCCGGCTTCAAGCATTTTTTGCTTCTTGTTATATCTGGTAATGAAATTCTGCAACTGTTTTTGACTAAATCCCAACAATTCACTTATTTCTTTTCTGCTCTTTCCTTGTTTTCTTAATTCTAATATTTCGTTTTCATAATCGCTTATGTGTTGATAACTTCTTGGCATAAAAATATCCCCCTCTTGATATATATTCTACATCAACAGGGGGCTTTTTTCTATTGTCCATTTTTTACGGTCTTGTTCA
>CANQOR010000100.1 GCA_947625535.1 uncultured Bacilli bacterium | reverse complement strand
GGTGACCTGCTTGATAACAATAATCCTGGTCCTGAAGTTATTATCAACTACTTAGGAAGGATTCACCGCTACCTCAAGAAGCATCAGATGAGAATGTGGTGTATCAAAGGGAACCATGATAATGCGGACCAGAGCTGGTGGTGGGCCTATGAAAACGAGGACTCAGACTACGGCATCAAATCCCTCTCTATCCTCGAAGAGCCGGAAAGTATCAACGGCGTCAAGGTGCTTGGCCTGGATTACGGGCGAAACGTCATTCAACAAGCGCTCTTCACCGTCAAAGAATTTCGAGGAGTAGACCTGCTGGTCTGCCACGGAGAAATCCGGGAACTAACAGGCTATCCATCAGACGATTCTATCCCTATTGATAGCTTCTTTAACGAGGAGGAGTTTAATAAGGGGAACTGGCCGAGCTGTATCGCTATCGGGCACATTCATATTGCCCAGGACTGGGTATTTAAGACGGATGACGGAAAGCAGATGGGGGTCGTCTCCCCGAACTCTACTGATTTCACCGTGTATCCTGGTAAGATCCGGGATACGCGAGCGCAGGTGCCTGTCGGCGTCTTTGAAGTGAATGAAGGAGAGCCGACGAAGTTCCTGCGGTTTGAATTCGTAGAATACAGGCGGACGTTTGCAGACTCCATTGTTCTGAAAACGGAAAAAGACCTGGAAGCGGCATGTGCCCAAATCAAAGCCGATCATGAATTATGGGGCAGCACTGGGGCAGTGTATTACATTCATTATGCAGCCAGCGTCCGCAACACGATACCGAAGCTCCAGCAATTCCTTGACAGCAATAACTTTGACAGCAATGTGACTCTTGTCACGAAGCAAGTCATCGAAGATGTGGAGGCGCAAGCCATGGAAAATGTACAGGCAGCGAGAGCTATTAAGACAAGCCCCGCCCAGTATTTCTCCACACATGCGGACCAGTATCTGCCGGATAAGAACCGCACAGACCTCTATAAGCTGTGCCTGGAAGTCCTGACACCAAGCTCAGACGCCAAAGGAGCGCTTGATGCTTATGTTGAAGAAAAAGTAGGAGGAACAATACTATGAGATTGCTAAAACTGAGTGTAAAAAATTGGGGACCTCATAAAGAGCTCCATTGTGACCTTGATTCCCCGTTGACCGGCATTATCGGCGCAAATGGCTCGGGAAAGAGTTGCCTGTTGACGGCGATCTCCTATGCCGTCACCGGCGTACTCCCACTAGCCAAAGAACGCTATATCCGGGAATACGACCCGGACAACCCTGAACGGAGCACGAAAGCCTACAAGGCGGAAGTAACACTCAAATTCGAGGTCAACGGCCAGGAAGGGGAGATAAAGCGCAGTATCTGGGACGCGGGAACTTCCCGCTCTTTGAAGTATGCAGGCTGTACCCACACCAAGCAAGCTGATGTGGACAAGCTTATGGAAGAGCTCATGGGTGCTGACAAAGCGGCATTACAAAACGCCGTATTCATTAAACAAGGTGAACTAACCGAGCTCATCCAGGGCACCCCTGCTACCCGGCAGGAGATCTTCCGCCGGTTGATGAATTTGAACTTCCTCTCGATCCGGGCAGATGATGTGAAGTCAAAGCTGCGGCTGCTGGAAACCAGAGGAGCCGCGAATAACACGGACCTGATTGACACCCTGCTGCAGATGGAAAAGGAGCAACATGCCGAGTTGGAAAAAATCAACGCGGAGCTTGCGCCCCTGACCAAAGCAATGCAGAAGAGGGAACTTGCCCAAGAGATAGAGGACAGGACAGCAGAGGTGCGAGACCTGACAAATCGCGCTAATTCATTGGCTCAGAATATCCACCTGACCAGGGAAGCTTTGAGCAAGCTCCAAGCAGAATACGGAGACCCCGAAGCAATGGAAGCCGCCATGAAGAAGGCAGCTGAGATTGAACAAGCGGGCACCGAAGTAGAGAAAGCCAACACAGAGCTTAAGGCAGTCGCCTCAACCTATATGGCGGGTCCTGAGAAACGACTTCAGCAGCATAATAAAGCTCTGGAGGCGCTGCAGCACGTCCTGCCGGAAAAGCAGCTTAAAGCCGCCAAGGAAGTCTACCAACGGTTGGTGCAGATCTATTTCATCCGCAACACCAACACAGAGAGATCCCTTCGGTTAGCCGAGCTGGAAGACAGCATCCCTGCTAAAAAGGAAGAAGTAGCGCAGAGCAAAACCATCCTCGAAGCGGCGCTAAAAGCCATCGAAGAAGGAAATGATGAGATCCGGGAGTACGAGCTGCAACAACAGATACTCCAAGGAAATATCGACGCCTCCGTATGTCCGGTATGCGGACAGGCATTGACAATGGATAGCCTGTTGAAGGCGCTGCATGTAAGCTCTGTAGAGGAAGGGCTTACCAAACTACAGGAGGCAATCATTGACGTCAAACGCCGGATCAACACCGCTGAAGTGGAATCTAAGAGCTCATTGCCAGCAAGGGTCAAAGAGGCGGAAGCTGCCTTGGAAGCCGCTGAGCGAGAGCTCTATACGCTAGAGGCATCCAGCAAAAAGGACGGCGAAGAAATCGTCAAATTGACAGACGGCATGGCGCAGTACCTACCGGATTCCAAGATTGCCAACCCGTATGACTTTACGGAGTCAGAAATCGCAGTACGGATGCACGACATCGACACCGGTCTTAAGATCTACGAAACCTTCCTACCTCAGCTGATCCCTGCCGAGGAAATCGAAGAAGTCCGTAAGTCTGCCCAGGAAATGCAGTCAAAAATCACGCAGCTGACTAAGTTCATCGAAGAAAACGAGGACAAAGCTCAAGCAGCTGCCGATTCCCGGGAGAAGGTGCTTTTGTATTCCCGGAAACTGGGGGAGCACAGACAGCTCAGTACCCGGGAGGAGGAACTGGTGAAGGAGGCTAACGAGGTGATAAAGGCTGTTGAGGAGAAAACAACGCTTCTTGAAGAAAAGACAGCTCAACTCTTCGTAGCCCTCCAGGACTTGGATTACCCGCATGAAGCTTCTGCTCTTGCTGCCTTCAAGCACGTGAGTGACCAGTATGT
>CANQOR010000099.1 GCA_947625535.1 uncultured Bacilli bacterium | reverse complement strand
ATCCAACCGACAGGCGATAGCCCTCTTGGGATTTATTATATGCAAAACAATGGTGACAATGATATTTGCATTTATAACAACGGGACAACGGATGTAAGTGGGGCAATTTCTCTACCCTCTTTGACATTAGGATATTGCCTGATTTTTGCAGCAATCATACTTGCGCTTTTAGGGATAGCATGGTTTATTTTTAAGAAATCTGAAATAAGAGTTTGGATCACCCGCGCAGTTTTGCTTCCTGTTTCTTATATGATCGGTCACTTTACCATTTGCGGTTTCGCTACGGTCACATTTTCCTTGATGTACGATTTTCCGATAATCGTTTTCGTATCACTCTTAATATACTGTGCGTTGCTACTTGCTTATAATATTTATCTGCTTCGCAAGGAAATTAGGGAGGCGTCTGGAAAGTGAGCAAACAGAAAAACCTGATTACGCTTTTTGTCCTAACGCTCATTTTGGCCGCAATCGGCCTTGGAGCATCTATTATCTATTCTGATTACCTTTATAACCCTACCGGCGGATTTGTTTCATTTAACATCACAGACGCATCTAATCTGTACCCGGAGCCGGGGGAGGAAAATGCGGGCATATCAACCGATGAAAATGCGGAGCAGATAATGCAAAGTGTTGAAGCCTGGGCCAGCAGCAATGATGTGACCATTTTGTTTAAGAATGGAAACATAGCGGGATGCGGTTATAGTGGTCATTCAAACTGGCTGGAGAATAATTTGCGCTTTGAAAAACCGCAAAATACAAGTTTGAACGGTGTATTTGTTTCGGATGATCCAGAGGTACAAAGTGCGTATGTTAAGGACGGAATACTTTTGCCTGATATTGCAGGGTTGGAAATCCTCAATACATATAAGAGTGATGATCTCCCGCCAATTCTTGCCGGTATAGATTTTCTCTATCCCATAGACATCTCTGCCTCAGTTGAAGGTATGTACTTTGTAGACACGGACGATGTAGGCGAACTTTTAGATCTGTTTGAGAGTAGTGGATATATAGTTACTGACGTGCGGCAGACGTACTCTCTAACTGTTTCGTCTATTTTGGAGTTAGCAAAAAAACTTGTAACGGACAGTTTTCTATCCAGAGCCGTCACTTTTGCTATGATTGGTCTTGTGTTTTCTTTTGTTTACAATGTCCTTTCACTGTACCGGGATAACAAACGCAAGTTGCAGATACATCATCTGTTTGGGTTATCGAAAAAGAACATTTTGTTTGGTGTTTCCGTAATATCCGTTGTAACACTTCTGATTGCGATGTTGCTGTTCCGAATTATCATTATGAGCGGATTAACCTATATGCCGGTATCAGACCTCAATAACATTACGCAGGTCGTTTTGATAATGTATGTTTTTTTAGCCCTGCTTGTTAATGTGATAGGCTGCTCGAAATTGATGAAGCAGCTTTGATTGAAAGGTGAATGGTATGAAGTTGATAAAGCAAGTAATATCCGACTTGTTTAAGGAAGCTGGATGGGTAGTTCTTTATGGCTTTATTACCGCAATGGTAATTATGGCATTTATCCTTATAGGACTGAGCTATCAGGGCATTGCGGCTCAAAGCAATGCGGTCAGCAGATTTGAAAGCAACAAGATTACAATAATCCAGTCAAAAAACGCACAATACCGGGCCGCGCCGATGAAAGAAGCGACGCCAGCAAGCGACACAGATACCGAAACGCTTGACAGCTATTTTACAGATGTGTTTTCCGATACTGGTAACGCTGGTACATACTTAATTATGAGCGGACGCTGTGGTTATCAGCAGGTGATTATTCTATTGGGAGCCTATGCCGATTTGACCCCATTTCAAACGGATCAAAAGGACAACGTGATTTTTGCCGTATCAAATGACATAAAAGATAGCTCTGAAAAAACGATTATATTTAACGATCAAGAGTTCCCTTTATATGTAGCTCCTGCGGACATGGAACTTTATCACCCTTTTAATTTCTTATCTGCTGGATCGCAGTTGCTACAAGGAACCCTGTTTGTTTTTTCTCACGATTATGAAACAATCAAAGAGATTTTTCCAAAGTCGGCATATTCGGAAATGGCAGAACAAAACCTGTTAAGTCGGTTTATCTTGCAAGCGCCATCAACGCAAGATATTGTTCGCATGAAAACGGTTATAAGTAAAAATACCGGGATGTACGTCAGTTCTCAAACTATTGAGGAATATTTGAGCAGTACCACGGCGGGTAGCACAAGGACGTACCAGACGTATCTGGTGTTCTATATCTCTGCGGCAATCATTCTGTTTGGGGCTATGCTAATCAATATCTACTGTGTGTTAAAGCGGAAAATACCCGATTATTCTGTACATCATTTGTTTGGAGCTTCGCAGGCATTTATCTATTTGCGAATGTTCCTGTTTACACTTGGCTATCACGCCATTCCATTCTTGGGAACAATCCTCATTATGTCGCTTAATGAATTATCTTCACCGTTAAGCATTGCCCTGTTGTTTGCCGGTATAATTGGTTTTGCGCTTTTGATAACAAGTGCTGTATATAAAAACTTCCAGTCAAAATTTGCCCAAGGATTAAGGAGGGAATAATATGCCGTCTGTAACTTTAGAGAATGTTTGCAAATGTTATAAAGCAAACGGTTATACCGTGAACGCAGTCAATCATGTCACTTTATCCGTTGCCAACAATGAGGCCATAGCCATCATAGGGCCATCGGGATCGGGAAAGTCAACCTTGCTCAATATGATGGGCTTGATCCTAAAGCCCGATGATGGCCGTGTTATGATCGACGGAGAGTTGGTTACAGAGTTAAGCGATAGCAAATGCAGTATGCTGAGAAATACGTCTTTTGGTTATGTCGTGCAGGACTTTGCCCTGTTGGACAATGAAACCGTCTACAACAATATTCGGATACCTTTGCTATACAGTAAAAGTATCAAACATCGTGAACATAGGCAGCGCATTAAGGCCGCAGCGGAAAGCCTTGGCCTTGGGGACAAGCTGACCCGCAATGTTGCCAAGTTATCTGGCGGTGAACGCCAGCGTGTCGCAATCGCAAGGGCTATCGTCTGTGACCAGCCAATCATTCTTGCCGATGAGCCAACCGGCGCATTAGATGCCGACAACAAAGACCGAGTAATGGATATACTTCTGCAACTCTGCAAAGAAAAGG
>CANQOR010000098.1 GCA_947625535.1 uncultured Bacilli bacterium | reverse complement strand
AGATCCAGGACGCGGGAGGGATCTTCTGCGGCGTGAACGCCGTCAGCAAGAATCTTCTTATCTGCAACCGCAAGCGGTTACTTAATCCCCACGGCTTCATCCTGGGCGTCTCCGGCTCCGGCAAGTCCTTCTCCATGAAGGAGGCCATCACCTTTATAGCCCTGTCCACCAACGACGACATCATTATTATCGACGCCGAGCGTGAATACGGCGACCTGACCCGCGCCCTGGGCGGGGAGGTCATCGAAATATCCCCCAGCAGTCCCCACCATATTAACCCGCTGGAGATAAGCCGGGGCTACGGCAGCGGCGAAAACCCCGTGGCCATGAAGTCTGAGCTTCTGATGAGTATATGCGAGCAGCAGATGGGCGCCGGGGAGCTGGGGGCCTTCCACAAGTCCATCATCGACCGATGCACCGCCAACGTGTACCACGACCTCATCAAGAGCGGCGGTAAGGGCCGTCAGCCGGTGCTGTCCGACTGGCGAAACGAGGTCAAGCGCCAGCCGGAGCGCGAGGCCCAGGAGTTGGCCCTGGCCTCGGAGCTTTTTGTGGAGGGCAGTCTCAATATGTTCGCCCATGAGACGAATGTAGACCTCTCCAACCGGCTCATCACCTTTGACCTCTACGAGATGGGGGAACAGCTCAAGCCCACGGCGCTGAATGTGACGCTGGAGACGATCCAGAACCGTGTCGCCGCCAACCGGCTGGCCGGGAAATACACCTGGGTATTCGTGGACGAGGTGTATCTGTTCTTCCGCTACCACTACTCCGCCCAATTTCTATATAAATGCTGGAAGCGTTTTCGGAAATACGCCTGCGCCATGACCGCCGCCACCCAGAACGTGGAGGAGTGCCTGCGGTCCGACACCGCCCGGCTCATGTTCGCCAACAGCGAGTTCCTTGTCCTCCTGAACCAGGCCGCCACGGACCGGGCGGAGCTTGCCAAGCTCCTGAACATTTCCTCCAATCAGATGTCCTACATCACCGGCGCCGAGGCCGGCCACGGCCTCATCCGCTTCGGCGGCTCCATCGTCCCGTTTATAAACGAGTTCCCGCGCGATACAGAGCTTTACCACCTGATGACCACCGCGCCGGGGGATAAATAAGCCATTGTCGAAATGCGTCTCAATTTGAGACGCAAAAAAGGGGAGCGCAAAACCGCGCTCCCGTTCACTGTATTGAATAAGGGTAAAGAGAAACCCACTGTTATGCCGCCTCGGAGTAGTCGATGATCGAAATTTGTTGCATCAGCTTTTTGGCTGTCTCAATGATCTGCTCCAGCTTTTGAATCACATCGGCGGTGTAGATGACCTCGTTGCATTGGGTGCATTTGTAGCAGGGGACATTGCGGACGATGATAAGACACTTCCCAAGGTCCGTGACGCTGGTGGTAAACCCCTTTTCAGCGGCGGCGCCGCAGGATAAACATTTCATAGTGACCGCTCCTTTCTTGTCCTAAAATCAGATTCCCATACATTTTCATCCGGGAAATAGGCGGTGATCAGATAGATGAACTCACCATCCTCACTCACGACCGCGTGGATAGGCTTTTTCTTTGCGGATTGTCCGAGAATCAGGCAGCTGGGAAAAGGTTTATCGTCCTCGTACTGCTCAATGATCTCGCCTGACGCTATACAGCTTATTATATCCGAAACTGTGATCCCACGTTCAAAGAGCCGAAGGCGGGCGTGTTCCGTGATCGCTATCCGCTCAGGCTTACAGAGAGCTTTAAGGGCCGCAAGATTCACCACGCATCACCGCCTCCTTATTTTTGTAATAGATAGTATATCACTTTTTCAGGTGGTCGTCAACGTCCACCTGTCACCAAATAACACCGTCGAAATGCGTCTCAATTTGAGACGCATTTTTTGACTCTGAAAAAGGAGCAATTACATGGACATAAAAGAAAAGCCCAAAACCAAGGGGGACAGCCCAAAATCCCGCGCCGCCCCGGTCATTGACCCCAGGCAGGCGGCGAAGCTGCTGAAGGATAAGTACGTCAAGGAGCTGGAGCAGAGGCCGGAGAGTGAGAGCGCCGATGCCCAGGCCGCCGAGCAGGTGCAGGACGCGGGGACGTGGGCAGTCGATGAGATCGTCAGCCGCCCCATCCCCAAGCAAAAGAAGCAGACCGTCAAGGAAAAGCCTGCGGCACCTCTTAGGGCTGCGGAGAGGCACGTCGGAGAGCAGCCATCATCTCCGAAAAGGGCGATTCGGGAGACGGAGCCTCCGAAAGGGAGATCCGCGCCCCCGGAGCTGCGGCAGGCTGTGCCCAAAAACGCAGAGCCGGCAAATCAACCCACATCTGTTACGGGGTCTCGACAATGTCCTGCTCCCATCGTCCCACAAAACAGAAGCCTGACCGGGCAAGCTCCCATCAAAGAACGCGGCGAATCCATCTCTGCCGGTATAGACCGGGAATTTAATACAACCGGCAAGGCAGAATTGGGGGACCCATCTACATCTGCTACAACAGCCAAACGTCAGGCTGCGCCCATCAGCCCACGGGAAAGGAGCCAAAACGGGAGGCCCATCATCAAGGAGCGCGGCGAAACTGTCATTTCCACACGCCAAGCTACGGCGGGGAGCGGCCCGAAAAATAACCTCCGTACTCCCACGGAAAGGGAGATTTCCCCACGCGCAGGGACAAAAGCGGAACAAATAACACAGCGCACCGCTTCAATAAAGGAGAAAGCCCCCACAATGCCCCATGAGCGCACAGCGGTACATACACCCGCCGCTGACGGCGGGAAACCCACCGTACCAAGACCAAAAGGCGGGGACCATGGGAGCTTTGTGGACCTCAAACCTCCCGTAAACAGATCCACAGCCGTTTCTGACGCTCCATCCATCAATCCCATCCGTTCCCGGAGCCGTGCCGCCTCAAGAGGAGACTCCCCGAAAACAAGACCGCTTGCCCCCAAGCGGGCCGTATTCCGGCCTAAGACATCCTCCTCCGCCGTCAAGGGCTTCAGCCGTGTCTCCCGCAGTCTGGGCAAAACGGCGGAGGTCCAGATGCGGAGCATGGCGGTGCAACAGGCCAAGAAAGCCGCCAAAAGCGCGGCGACCTTTACGAAAAAGGCCGTCCATGCCGTGGCAAAAGCGGCATCCACCATCATAAATGCCCTGGCCGGTCTTGCCGGTGGGGGCGTCCTGCTGGTGGCGCTCTTGGTGGTGGCCTTGATTGCC
>CANQOR010000097.1 GCA_947625535.1 uncultured Bacilli bacterium | reverse complement strand
CATTTGTGGTAAAATATAAGTACAAAAAGAGAAGGAGATAAAAATATGACACGCGCTTGGTACACATTCATTTTTGCAGATGGTATACAAATCACCTGCCGAGGCATGGATACTCACGAATTGTATATTGAGGAGCAGAAGCATGGTATCCTCCTCCGCCGTGTTAAGGTTATTTAAGTCTATACCCATCGGTTTCCTCCTATAAGATTGGCAAGCAGCAGCAGCAGCAGTTGTTGTTGCTTGTCACCATAGTAGTCTGGTGCAGACTACTACAATTTGCTATAAACACTTGACTTTGATATAATGATATGATATAATGGTGATACTAAAAGAAGGAGATAAAACATGAAAAATCAAACTCTCACCAAAACCATGCAACTTTTCACCATTCCTGACACCGATATGGACGCGCTTGAGGCAGTCACAGACCTCATCGACACCCTGTCCGTTATCGATGATAGCCTGCTCGATGTAATCTATGAAAAATTCATCGCGGCATACTATGCAACGCCATATGCCCGCAAAACTCAATTCATTCAAGACATTTGCCCTGCGACATGGAAAACAATGTTCCGTAATCTTTCCATGATTTTGGAAATTTTACAAACTATGTTCTTTGATGAAAATCAAACCGCCTATGAAAATGACATAGACAATAATGAAGAGGAGTAATCCTCTTTTATACATGGTAGTCTGGTGCAGACTACTACCAAATTGCCCAAAAGTATTGACATTACTACCACAATATGATATAATATGGGTACAAACAAACAAGGAGATATAAACAATATGGCAAACGAAACCAAAGTCTATGTTGCTGTTATGTGCAACGAACCCTTCACTACCCTCGAGGATGCTATCAACGCGGTAGCAAACAGTTTAAGGGAACACAACGAACGTCACGAACGCACAGGGGCTAACCTGCCCTGCTTTGTTCATCCGCATTTCGGATGGGGCGGCGACAAGGAATGGCGGGTATGCACGCTGAACTATAAGGGGAACCTCATCTACCGCACCATTCGCGAAAAAACCCTTCGTGACAACGTCAATGCAGAGGTACTTGTTTACCCCATCGATATGTGACAGTCGAGGGAGAGAAATCTCCCTTAGTCGTAGTAGTCTGGTGCAGACTACTATTGGCGTAAATTTTATTCTATCAAAAACTTGACTTTTGGCGTATTTTGTGCTATAATTTAAGTATGAAAAACAAGGAGGCAACTATGAAACAAATTTTTAAGGTATGGGGAACAAGTATCGCGGGTACACGGGACATGGCGCAACCCCAATCATGGAATGAGGTTGACACTTTGGTGAAAACCATGCAAGAGGTAGGCTATTCCGATATTGCTATCAAAACCATGATAGACACCTCGGACAAGGATAACTATGTACCCGATTATTTTGAATTTGTCGGGTATGTGTCCAAAGAGCTTGCAGTATACCAATGGCGTGTGAATTAACACGCCTACGGGCTTAGTAGTCTGCCGTAGACTACTACCAATTTAGAAAAAACACTTGACTTTCGTTTAGTATTGTGCTATAATTAAGGTACGAAAAACGAAAGGAGATACAAACATGATTTGGACATTACGTTATCAAGGTGGCGAAGTTTTAGCCCAAAGTGAAATGTTACAAGTCTGTATCAATCAAGCGGTCATTCACGGTTTACGCAACTATCACTTCACATATAATCTTGTTCTTGAAAGTAAGGACACGACAGAACTCTTCAATTCTTTGATGAGACTTGGATATTCATTTGTTTAATTTGCTCACACGTTGTTCATTTTTACCTCCTATAAGTATTGGTATCGGGGCTTGTCCTCGGTATCAATACCGTAGTAGTCTGGTGTAGACTACTACCAATTTAGAAAAAACACTTGACTTTTATTTTCTATTATGATATAATAAAACTACCAAAAGGAAAGGAGATAAAGAAATGGAAAACACAAACACCGAAAGAAAACCGATGACCTTCGAACAGGTTGCCCGCATTCTCAACTATCAGCAAAAATTGTCCGCTCGCGAGGCTATCACCCGCGCAGGACGCAAGAAAACCTCCCTCACCTCCAAAGAGCTTTTCAACCGCTATGCGCAAATGGGAAATGTCCTGCGCTACAAGGATATTTCCTTCACCGTGCGCGATGGCATGGGGCAACTCACAATAGGTAATCATGGAGTATGGGGAGCTACAATCTCGGACTTCTATGACGCGGTACTCGAAAAATATAACTACCGCATCAAGCAGCTCGAGGCATAATATATATCGCCCTGTGGAACACGTGATGTGTCCTGCGGGGTGAAATGTTAGTAGTCTGCCGCAGACTACTATAAATTTAGACAAAATACTTGACTTTCGTTTGGTATTATGTTATAATATAGGTACAAAACAACAAGGAGATAAATATGAAAAGAACAATGACTTTCACTTATCAACAATCTGTTGAAATCAGTGACGAAGAATTATTCGAGGTACTTGCATGGGGCGATGTAGATAGCGCAACCAAAAACGAAATCGACGCGCTCACAGAATGTTATGGCACCGAAATGCCGCAAGAGATATGCGAATATGTCAAAACACGCATGAAACAACTTGCGGACGCAAATTAACTTGCTCACACATTAGTTTCCTCCTTTCGGTAGAATGGGTAGATTTATTCTGCTCATTCTTCCTGTGGTAGTCTGCCGCAGACTACTATAATCCATTATCAAAAGATTGAAAATGCTTGACTTTTATATTTGGTTGTGATATAATATAGGTACAAAATGAAACGGAGGTTTGAACAATGTTACAATTCACGACCAAAATGAGTGGCATCCGCGTTGATAACTACGAACACATCGAGCCTGTCGAACGGCGCTTAACTTACGAGCAGTTCTGCGAATTTCCCCGCGAAGTGAAGGACGGTATCCTCAAAGCATATAATTGCGGCATAAGCAAGGAGGTATTCACATACCTCGACATGGACGACGTGTACAAAATCGCAATCTACCTACACTACCCCGCTGAGCTCAAACAGCTCAAAGACGAATACGGCAGCAGGTGGTGGCAATGGTATTTGCGGTTTGGGCATTAAACATAGGGAGGGTAACCTCCCAACAATAGTAGTCTGCCGTAGACTACTATCAATTCATGACAAAGTATTGACTTTTGTTTTGTATTATGATATAATATGGGTACAAAACAACAAGG
>CANQOR010000096.1 GCA_947625535.1 uncultured Bacilli bacterium | reverse complement strand
GTTATGGAGCCGATTTTTCTTTTCCCGAAGTACGGGATCAGATGGTTCTCCGCGATTAATACGAAGTTTGCGTGGGTTGACGCCGTAATCATTGGCTGCTTAGATTTCAGCCATTCATTAAGGAGCGTCTTGTATTGAGTATTTTCAGTCATGATGACCACCTCCCAAAATATTATGGAGGCATTTTGGTGCTCCTGTAGTCCTCAAGTAATAGTCAAAAGGCTCTCGTCCCTAAGCTGCGGTTTCCGGGTTTTGAGGGGGAATGGCAAACAGTTCGCTTATCTGATTTCACAGACCGAATCACTCGCAAAAACAGTCAAAACGAAAGCGACCTCCCCTTGACCATATCATCGAAGGATGGCCTTGTAGATCAAATTTCATACTTCAATAAAACTGTTGCCAGCAAGGATATGAGCGGGTATTATCTGCTGCTAAACGGTGAATTTGCCTACAACAAAAGCTATTCGGTGGGATTTGATTTTGGATCGATTAAAAGACTTGATTGTTACCCTATGGGGGCACTCTCAACGCTCTACATCTGTTTTTCCGTAAAAAAATATGATTCGGATTTCATAAAAACATATTTTGATTCCTTGAAATGGTATAAGGAAATCTACATGATTGCCGCCGAGGGCGCACGGAATCACGGTCTACTCAATGTACCAACCGAGGATTTCTTTGCTACGCGCCACACACTCCCTACAAATCTGAAAGAGCAAAAGAAAATTGCTGCTTTTATGAAGTTGTTGGAGCGTCGGATCGACGCCCAGCGCCGTCTTGTTGAAGCCCTCAAGTCATATAAAAGAGGTATGCTTGAGCGGCTTTTTAGTTCCAACCTTTCATTTAGCGGATCATCGCAGATGGCAAATATCGTTCCTTTGCGTGAGGTGTTCTGCAAAATTAGTGACCGAAACAGCAATGGAACAGTTCACAATGTTGTTACTAATTCTGCCGAGTTAGGTCTGTTACCGCAAAGGGATTACTTTGATAAAGATATAGCAGTTGCTGAAAACACACAGAACTATTTTGTAATTGTCGAGGGCGACTTCGTATATAATCCCAGAAAATCGAAATCCGCGCCTTATGGCCCTTTTAATGTCTACCGATCAAAGGAAGCTGGGATTGTTTCGCCTCTCTATACTTGCCTTCGCTCAATTGCGGATGTCAATCTGGACTACCTCTATTGGTATTTCCAAAGCACGGCATGGCATCGATATATGTATGATAACGGTTCCCAGGGAGTACGCCATGACAGGGTTAGCATGACGGATGAATTATTATTTGCTATTCCCGTGGTTTTGCCAGACAAGCAATTACAAGATAAGATCGTCGCTGTTATGAGCTCCATTCAAAGATTGTATGAAGCGGAAGCGGCAAAATCAGATTGCCTGCAATCTGAAAAAGCTCAATTCCTTCGCAGCCTATTTGCGTAGGAAACTGTATCTCAATCGAAACATGGGAAAGCCGGCAATCACGAATAAAACGTGGTTGCCGGCTTCGTTTTCAATAGAATTATTCCTCAAGTAATAGTCAAAAGGCTCTCGTCCCTAAGCTGCGGTTTCCGGGTTTTGAGGGGGAATGGATAGAAGATTACCTGGAGAAGATCGCCGTTGTGAATCCCAAAACTCCACCTATTCCAAGAACATTTTATTATATAGATTTGGAGAGCGTTGAGGCAGGAGCATTGATAAAAGACAATATCATTTCAAGCACTGAAGCTCCATCAAGAGCACAACGAGTCTTGCAGCCAAACGATATTCTTTATCAGACTGTACGTCCATATCAGAAAAACAATTATATTTTTGAGTCCGAAAGAAATCTTCCGACGGTTGCTTCCACAGGATATGCACAGGTAAGGACTACAGAAAACGCCCACTTCATTTATGAACTTTTCCATACCCCTCGTTTTGTAACAGATGTACTTTTAAGATGTACTGGTACAAGCTATCCTGCAATTAACGGTAGCGATCTCAATGATATCAAGATCGCCTATCCCAACCAAGACGAACAGAAAAAAATCGCTACTTTCATGCAGATACTTGACAAGCGCATTGATGCCCAGCGTCGATTGGTTGAAGCCCTCAAGTCATATAAAAGAGGTGTAATTCAAGGGCTTTTTTCGAATCACATTTTGGGGAACACTACATACAACCATTGGAAAGAATATACCATCAAAGATTTGTTTTCAAATATTATTGACAAAAATCATCCAACAGAGGATGTCCTGACTATAATTCAAGGCGTGGGTACGGTCCCACGCAACTCTGTTGAACGTCGTATATCATATGACGCGGCATCTTTGTCAACTTACAAAAAGGTTAATCAAAACGATTTCATCCTGCACCTCCGTTCTTTCGAAGGAGGACTTGAAATAGCTAATCAGAGCGGCATAGTTAGCCCAGCATATACTGTTTTAAGGTCAAAGCAACGAGTTGAATCTTGTTTCTTCTATGCCTATTTCCGATCCTATGAGTTTATAAACAGGAAACTTCGTTCAACGGTCGAAGGAATTCGGGATGGCAAATCAATCAACATGAATGCTTTTTGGAATATAAAAATACCATTACCAGATCTGGGCGAGCAAGAATCGCTTTCAAGACTTTTTGCCTCGATAGATAAACGATTAAATTTAACACTTAAGCTTTTGGGTTGCACTCTTGACTTAAAACGGAAAATGATTTCCGAGCTATTTATATAAACAAGTTTTGCAATAATCCATTTTTTACTCTTTCAAGGATTGTGGCCTTTCGCTGATGAAGGGTGATAAGGTTGTCGAGAGAGCGGAAGAATCCTCCGATTCGTTCTTGCTCCGCCTTTGAACATGGGAGTGGAATTAGGAAGCTCGATAAATTTCCGCGACTAATTCTCTGTCTTGTGCCTCCGGCAAGACAGTTATTAACTTCATCAAAATAATCCTGCGTCGAAAGGTATTGAACAACATACTCTGAGCTGTATTCTGGCGCAATCCGCGCTATCGTGCAATCTACCGCTGTTATCATTTTTTGCCCGATTTTAGGCACAATACAGGCTCTCCCGGCTGGTTCTGGTAGTCTTGAGATCAGTATGTCACCGCTCAAAACTTCGGTGCAATGTAGCCTTTCAAAAGTATCTTCTGATACCCACTTTTTGTTGTTAGGTTTATCCAGATACTCTGTAACGCCGACATTGCCAGTTTGAATAAGCCTCACGCCCTGGT
>CANQOR010000095.1 GCA_947625535.1 uncultured Bacilli bacterium | reverse complement strand
GATTAGCAAAGAAGACCTTGAACACGGCATAGGCCATTAAGATCACGGCGAACAGGATCATTATCGTGCTCTTAATTATGCCAAAGCCGAGAAGCGGCTGACCTACCATGGAGGAGAGCGTGTCGTATCCGTTGAAGTTATCCAAGATGGTGTTGGCGAGCTCCCCGATGGAGCTGCAGCCGGTGAGAGCCTGAGACAGCGTCCCTTGCAGGGAAACGGACAGCGAGTAGAGACGAACCGGCACGATGGTGAAGAGGCTCACCGCCATGAAGCCCTTAAGGATGTTCAGTGCCGTCTGTTTCACATTGCCCCGCCCGGAGCTGTATTCAACGGCGCTTTCAAACGCGCAGACGATGAGGCTCACGGCAAAGAGGGCCCAGGCCAGCTTTGAGAAAAAACCCACAACGGCCTGTACCCAGGGAAGCTCGAAAAGCTCCACGCCCATGTTCCCCATCTGCTCGAAGAAGTTGCCAAGGAAGCCCACGATCTGGGAGTATATCCAGTCCATGATCTCGCCGAGAATGGCAGAGGCCACAAAGTCCCATATGAACATTGACTACCCCCCTTTACATGGTCAGGCTCATACTGCCGGCTTCCATACTCTGCGTCTGCTGTGAGAAAAGCTCCACATAGTTAATGACGCCCTCGGTGAGCGCGGCATAGTCCGACCTGGTGGGAGTAAACCCGTACCACTCCGTATTTCCATTATCTGTCCAGGCATAAGGGGACCGCTTCTTCTCGGAAAAAACATCCCCGAAGCGTATGGCGGTTGTATCCAGTGCGCCCTTTGTCTTGCTGACAGCTTGGGCTCTGAGGGCGGTGTAGTGATCGGCCACGCCCTGAGTCATAAACTCAAACTTGGCGACATTGTCCCCGCCAAGGGGGACGAATGCCGCTCTGCCGATGTACTTGGCATTAGAACAGACGGAGCCGACGATCTTGCGAAGCTCCTGTTCAAAGAACGTCATACCCGCGCCTCACAGTCCGATGATGGTCCAGATGTAGGTGGGAGCGGTGAGAGTGAAGATGAGGCAGGCGAGAAGGATGGCCGGGGGAGCCCATTCAAATTGGCCGTGCTTGCGGTAGTCGAAATAGGTGGTACCAAGCTTCACAAAGAAGAAGATGGCGAGGATCATGTCGATGGCGGGGAAGACCACGTTGTTGACGATGGTCTTGAGCTGGCTTGCCGCCGCGGTCCAGGTGCTCTCGATGGCCCCGGATACGTTGCCGGAGCCGGAAGCGCCGCCGCCGGACGCGGCGAAGGCGGGCACGGCCAAGGCGCACACCATGACCATGACGATGAGGGTGGAAATAAAGAGTTTGCGTTTCATTTTGTTATCCTCCTGAAAATAAAAATACGGGCCGCCCCTTGCAAGAGGGACGGCCCGGTGTTGAAAAAGGTGTTGTGGTGTTTTGTCACATGGACATCTGCTGTGTCTGCGGTGGTGCAGTGGGCTGTGACGGGTCGTCAGCCGAGGCGAATTCGGGTTCAAGCGCAAAGGCTTCCTCCGCCTCCCCCTTGTCCCGGATCTCCCAAAGTGTGTGGAAGAGCATTTCTCCGATGCTGCCACCGGGGTCGATCATATCCGCCCAATAGTCGCTGACGACCTCTAAAGGGTCTTTGAACCGAAGGAGATATTCGGCCTCCTCCTCCGAAACATAGTCCACAAGTTCCTCCCGCATCTGTTGGACGGCTACGATCTCGTCCGCCATCTCAACGAGCCATTCCGGGGACTGTTTCATCCAGTAGGCGTATTTTTCCTTGTAGCCCGCCTCAATTTTTTCCTTCAGGCGCTTAACGGCGTTTTTCTCGTCAGGCATATCAATACCCCGTTCTCGGCAGAGGCGTGGGATCAGCGGGGCGGTAGACGGTGGTGACCCAGCGGTCAACCGCCATCACCCACTGGCCGTTGAAGATGCCGCCCACGTCAGCGACGTTAGTGAATTTCGTTCCTCCCGTGAGTGTGGGCAGGACGGTGCAGTAGATCATCGGGGCATCCACCTGCCTGAAGCCAGCGGGGACGATGCCGAATACGAACATGACCTCCGTGACGTACTCCCCGTTTGTAAGCCCAAGGGCGGTCTCGGAGGCGTCCAGCGTGCGGCTCTGGGAAGTGGAGAGGCTGTCCGCCAGGAGACGGTACTCCTGGCTCAAATTGGTCTTGTACACGATCTTGTAAGTGCCCTGGACGCTCCACGTGCCGGTGACGATCTTGTCCAGTCTCACGGCTCCCGTGGGGAGGGTGTCCCGGAAGTAGAAGGACTCCAGAGCGGTGGTGGAGTTGTTGGCGATGCCGGAGAAGTCATAGCGGACGCGTTGGACGGGGATGACCTCGTTGTAGCCGTGCTTTTCCAGGGAGACGCTTGCGATGAGGCTCTTATTGGTCATGGCCGCCCGGACGATCTGCCCGGCAAACTCGATCTCCACCTCGATGGGCGTCTTGTCCAGAGCGTAGAAGCTGGCGGCCTTGGACTCGATGATGGTGTACCTTCCGAGAGGAAGGGGCCTTGTTTTGGCAACGCCGTTCTTGTCCGTCCTGACGGTATCCACCAGGTTACCCACCCGGTCATAGACTTCAAACTCGGTGCCGGGGATGGGAGTTCCGGCGGGCCAACCGTTGTTGGGGTTGTAGTCCGCGCTGGTCTTGGTGATCTGGATTTGACCGGTGACTGCGGTGTTCTCCCACTCGACGATCACATTCTCGCCGGTTTCCACGAAGATGGTCTTGTACTCCTTATCCTCCAGATACCCTTCGGCGGCCTCCAGCTCGCGGATATAATACCTCCCGGCATCGAGAGCGGTGTCCGTGTAGGCGTAGCCGTTCTGGTCGGTGACGATCTGCTCCACGGGCTTCTTATTGTTGTCGTAGACCATGAAGACCACGCCGTAGATGCCCTTGCCGGTGGCGCTGTCCACCTTGTGGATGGTGATGCCGGCTATACGCCTGTTGGTGATCTCCAACAGCGCCGCGCCGCCGTCCTTGACCTTGACCCTGTGGGGCGCGTCGTCCAGCACATAGCCTTTGGCGGCGGAAATCTCGATCACCTCGTACCAACCGCTAGGCATATTGGGGAGATAGACCGTGCCGTAGGTGTCCGTGGTGTAGTGGCCCACGATCTCGCCGTTTGCCTTTCTGACCTCAAACTGGACGCCCTTGATCCTCTCGCCGGTGTCCGCGTCTTTCTTTACGATGGTGAGGCCGCTCATTTTGGT
>CANQOR010000094.1 GCA_947625535.1 uncultured Bacilli bacterium | reverse complement strand
TGAGTTCTTTAACCCAAATATCATCAACTTCCTGAATTATTAATATATCGGGTTTATTATTTTCAATCTCTTGAATTACTTTGTTATAATACCAATTTGAAGTTAATACGTTAAATAAACCTATTTTTAAACTGTTTTCATAAGGTAAATCAGGCGATCTTATAAAATAAGGAAATAAATCAAAAAGGTTTAAAAATAGCAGGCTTAAGGATAATATAATTCCCGTGGTAAATTTTTTATAAAAAAATGAAAGGTAAATGAATATAATAAAAAATAATATCGAGCAATAAAAATAATGTAACTTAAAATGGGATAAAATTTCCGTAATATGGTTAATAAAAGGCAAAGAAGCAATAACATTTATAATAAAAAATATTATAAATAAAAAAATCGTACGAGATTTTATAAAATTATATAATTTTTCCTTAAAATCTTTCACAACTCAAATTATACCATTTTTACCCCCCCCCCGAAGCAAATTTAAAAATTTATTATTAATTGTATCCAATAGGACTACATACAAATATAACTTTTTAGTTCACAATATGGCTATGTTAAATAAGGATGCTAAAAAGAAATTACTCGGCAGTAATATTGCCAAGTACAGAAAACAAAGAAAACTTTCTCAAAATCAGCTTGCAGAGTTGGTTGATGTTTCAAGAGAACATATTGCTAAAGTTGAAACCGCAAGAAGAAATATGAGTATGGATTTATTATTCAAAATTTCTTCAGCACTCGATATTCCCGAATATAAATTTTTCATTTTTGAATAAGAATTGACATATTTTATACTTTTTGGGCTACACTCCGCTAACCCAACCCAAACTATATAATTTAGCACTGCATCAGGTCGTCATAGTTAAGATTGTGAGAACGTGCGAAATTTATAAACTCTTTTTCTTTTTCAGATACTCTTATTTGGAATTTTAAAACAACTCCGTTAGCGGGTTTGCGTCCGGCACCTTTGCGTTTTCCGCCACGCCCATAATTTTCTTTATAATATTTTTCGCCGCTTTCTTCTTCCCATTCTTTTTTGTTTATAACGGTATATTCATCTTTCATTTCTTCGGGATATATACCTTTAACATATCCTTCTTTATCTTTTATATAAATTAATTTTTTTATCATTTCTAATCTCCTTGTTGTAGATTTTTAATTCGTTTTCTTGCGGCTTTCTTAGCCCATTCGGGAGTTTTATTTGTTGTTTTGATAAAAATAGTAACAACAACTATTATTTTATTTTCTTGATATGTATATAAAGACCTTAAATTTGATGTTCTAATCTCATATATGTCAGTTTCTATTTTCTTTGTTGAAACTCTTTCAAGCCCAACATTCTCGATTATGTCATAATCACTATTTAATAATTGCTGTTGCTCTGATGTCAGATTATTAAATTCATGTTCTGCTTGTTTGATTTTTTCAACTTTATACTTCATATTCTCTATTCCAGAATATTCTTATTATAACACGTTTTTAGATTTTGTCAACACAATCAAACAAACTGCCATCGTTTTTAAGTTCATTTTCAACTATGTTATTTCTTCCTCAAAGATAATGTTTATGTAATGAAGGTTTAATATAGACTCTTTTTTTAACATTATTTATATTTTTTTGGAATATACATCTCTACACAAGTACCGCAAGCACCATCAAATATTAAAACTCTTCCGTCATCAAGTAATATAGAACTTGAATTGGACCTTTCATAATTCATGGAACTTATCGGAGTTGATATTTTCGTTGAGGGATTATATATTTCAGCACTATTTGTAAATTTTTTAAGTCCTCCGAGCTTCTTAAATTCTTCCATTTTAACTTGACCGCCGGTAATTAGTATTTCACCGTTTTTTAATTCTACAACATTAAATTTTTGGTCTTTTAATCCACCTCTGGGAATTGCTAATGACCCGCCATCAATAAATTCTTCTGTTAGAGGATTGAATATTACCATATTTAATGCATATCCAACACTTAATATATAGCCTTTTCGTCCCAGAAAAAGAATTATTCTTCCATCTGTTAACATTATAGATTGGATAACATCTTTATAACTCGGTAAAACATCGGTAATTCCATCTTTAATTTGCTTAGGAGTTGTAAATTGATTTGTTTTTGGATTATAGAATAAATATTCTGTTCCGATAAATATAATTACATTATCATTTTTTAAACAATAGATTGCGTCAATATTTTTTCCGTAAAATATTTTAGGTGTATTTTCATCGTTTGTTTTTTGTTCAAAAGTGCCTGTTTCGGTATTATAAATTTCTATAAAATTTGCACCTTTATTTTGTTGTGCAATACCGCCAATATATAAAACATCACCGTTATTTAATACAACACTTTTCCCCATCATTCTTCTGATATGGGCTTTGCCTGTATATTCCCATTTATCCGTATCAGGATTATATAATTGGGCATATAAAGATTTTTCATACCTTTGAGCATAATCATTATATTTTTTTAATAATTCAGGATTGTTTTGATTATATTTTCTAAAGATATTTGCCTTTTCTTCTTCCGGCAATTTCGCATAATCTTCTCGGGCTTTGTCTTTTTGTTTCTGTCTGTAATCGGTTATTGACATACCCGGCGGTCTGAGATGAGCCGTTTTTGCTGTTTCTTCTCTTTCCATTTCTTCTCTTACATATTCGTATGAACTAAACAATTCTGACGGATACTTCCAAAAAGGGCTGTTAAACAATACTTTATTTGTATTTAATACTCTACCATCTAAATAGCTTATTGTAGGAAAAGGATTAGCAATTTCTTTAAATTCATTTGTTTTGGGATTAAATATTAAATCCTTTTTGCCTCCGGTTATCAATATTCTGCCATCATTTAATTTAACGGGATTTCCAACAACAGGGTAAGGAGTATTTAATTTTTGAAAAGTACCGTTTATATAATCATAATTATTAATGGTGTTTGCATAAACAAATTTAGAACCGATTAATATTATTGTTGATAATAAAATTACTTTAATTTTGAATTTTAAATCAAACGCAGATTTAAAACCTCTTATTTTATTTACTTGTTTTGAAATTTTTTTATTATTGCTCATAAAAAGCCCTGACTTTGTAAACAAAGTAATTATACCACTTTTACCCCCCCCCGTTGCAAATTTAAGTATTTTATTTTTAATAAAAAACCATTGTAAATAAATTGTAAAATTAATATCAAACCCGAAAAAATTTGAAATAATAAGATAAAGTTAACGGAAAGGACATTTATTATGA
>CANQOR010000093.1 GCA_947625535.1 uncultured Bacilli bacterium | reverse complement strand
TTGCAATTAATGTACCCAATGATACATGTATGGACTGTGGCTATACCGATGAGATTAATGACACCTGTCCACAATGCGGCAGTCACAACATACAGAGACTAAGAAGGGTGACAGGGTACCTGACTGGAAACTACACCTCTGCTTTCAACCCAGGGAAACAGGATGAGGTGGAAGATAGATACACCCACACTGATCAAATAAAACTTATATAACAACAGAATTGCTACCGACGGATGACAGGCGGCGGAAGCTTAAAATAAACTAGTTCAAGCCGCCGCTTGTCGACGTTATTATGAGGATATAATGTACTATTCAGGAATTACAACCTGCGATATTGCTAATGGGACAGGTGTACGCGTAGTATTATGGTGCAGTGGTTGTTCATTACATTGTCCAGGATGTCATAATCCTGAAGAACAATCATTCGTATACGGCTTACCATTTGGTGAGTTAGCTATGCAAACTCTCATTGACTCATTGGCACCGTCTTATATTGCGGGGTTAACTATTAGTGGCGGGCATCCATTAGAAGATTGGAATGCTCCGATTGTACAAGAAATTATTACTACTGTGCGCGCTCATTTTCCCAAGAAAACTATTTGGATTTATAGCGGTCTAACTTGGGAAGAAATTATGAAAAATGATACTTACTCTGCTATTATCGAGCAATGCGATGTATTAGTTGATGGTCGTTTTGAATTAGATAAGCGCGATATTACTCTTGCTTTCCGTGGGTCTACAAACCAACGTATAATAGATATTAAACAAACATTAAAACAAAATAAAATTGTAGAGGTTATGAAATAATGGATTATCTTAGTTGAATCCTTGTTGCTGTAATTGCGCTCATTGTAATTGCCGCAGTGGCTATCGTCATTGTGCGTGTGTGGAAAATGCCAGTTGAAGAGCGCAAAAAGGTTATTTGTCATTTCTTGGCGGGCCTTGTTACTGCTGCAGAAGCCTTATATGAAGGTGAAGGGCGTGGTAAAGAAAAGTTAAAATGGGTTGAGGAGCAATTCCAAAAGACTGCGCCATGATTCCTAAAGCTCTTATTAGCTGTAACCAAGACAGCTGATTTAGATGAGCTGATTGAGCTTGCCCTAAAAGAAGTGAAAGGGGCATTTGAGAAGTAGCATCACAATTTTATAAAATTGGCTCAGAGGACTGTTTTTACAGTCCTTTTTGTCGTGGGAAAAAATTGACAATACAAGAGAATTATGGTATAATATAAATATAAAATATGAGGTGACGTATGGAAGATTTAGTTATTGGTCAAAATACTTCTGTGCCATACCGTATTTATATAACCCATTTAGATAAACAACTTGTATTAGAAGATATAAATAAAATAGAAGTTATGTTTGGAAAAATACGTAAGGTTTATACAGTACAAGAAGCTGATAGTGGCATTTCGTATAATCCAAAAGATGGGTGTTGGTATGTTACACTTACAGAAGAAGAAACATTAACTTTCCGTGATACTGTTCCTGTACAAATACGTGTCCAATTTACTGATGGTTCTATACAACTTTCATGTATTCAATACATTGGGGTACAGCGTGCATTATCCAAAGTGCCCATCGATACTGTAGAACCCGAGGCTGACGATGAAGATTTAGATCATAATTGTTTACCTCTTACTCCAGCACCTACAGTAAATTGCGGCACTTCCGTTTATAATTATATGGTGAAGAGAAAATAATATGGAACAGAATTTAATATTCCATTTAGGAGACCCTAAAACACAAACTGCTGGAGAGAACTTACATTTTGATATTCACCAAGCAGAAAATATTTTAACAAGCGGTATTTATCAATATAGCACTCGTGGTGAACTACCAAATGTAGGTAAGGATAATTATTTATACTATGTACAGGCAGAAAATGCTGTATATATGTGAGATGCGGTCAAATTACAATATATATGCTGTGGCCGTGATTATAATGAGATAGATTTAATTGATTGTGGAACAGCCGCAACTGAGGTAAAATAGAATGGCAACAAATACATTAAAAACCAGACTGTTATTACGTAATGACAGTTTAGAGAATTGGGAGTCTATCAACCCCGTTTTGTTAAAAGGTGAGGTTGGTGTTGCATGGAGCGCAGATGTTGCACAGCCACCACGTTGTAAAGTTGGTGATGGTGTAAAGACTTGGCAAGAATTACCATATGCAACCGTAGAAGTAGATGGTACTTCAGTTGTAGTTAAAGATAATAAATTAGCATTAGCTGGTTTTGGTGACGAGTATGTTGCAGAAGATGGTTCTTCAGTTCCTTTCGAAAAAGGATTGCAATTAACTGTTGACCAAGATGAGAGCGGCACATTCAAATTAAAATGGTTTAAGCCAAGTACAGCTGTTACCGACCAATTACGCAAGGATTTAGAGAAAGAGATTAAAGACCGCGAAGCAGCTGTTACAACTGAACAACAAGCACGTGAGGCGGCCGATGAGAAATTAACGACGGACTTACAAGCTGAAGTTGATCGTGCTACAAAGGAAGAACAGCGGTTACAAGGCTTAATTGACGTTATTCCGCGCTTCGAAATTAAAGTAGTAGATGAGCTTCCAGTTGATGATATTAGCGAAAGCACCATTTATCTATTGCGTAATGGTGAGCAGTCAGAAGCAACAAAAAATATTTTCGATGAATATGTTTATTCTGATGGTAAATGGGAACTTTTGGGTAGACAAAATTTAGACTTATCTGATTATGCTACTCATAGTGAAGTTGATACTAAAGATGCCGCAATTAAAAAGGCTTGTTTAGACGAATTAGAAAAAGTTCGTGCGGACTTACAAGCTAAAATCGATGCCATCAACGAAGAACTTAAACGTGTTAACCACAATACTTATGTTGCGGGTGATGGTATTAAGTTTGATGAAGTAGACACTAACGAGTTAGGCGACAAAACTGTGACCATTAGTGCGCTACCATATACAGGTGGTTCTGGTATTACTATTAGTGCTAACCGCGAAGTATATATTGCAGATGAGGCTATTGAAGACCATCATATTAAGAATTTGAATGCGACGAAATTATTCTTGAACGAGGATGATACATTAATCTTAGATGGAGGTCAAGCATAATGGCGGTTGGGACATTAAATAATTTACGT
Organism: uncultured Bacilli bacterium; assembly: GCA_947625535.1. Taxonomy (GTDB): domain Bacteria; phylum Bacillota_I; class Bacilli_A; order RF39; family UBA660; genus Coprovivens. The sequence goes on along the minus strand of CANQOR010000093.1, from coordinate 191 downwards.
ATTTTACATAAACGTTATACTACAGAAGAATGGGCCGATCATGTATTACAAGCTGGTGAATTTGGTTTAGATTTAACCACACTAGAAGTTAAAATTGGTACGGCGGCAGACCAAGCTTGGGCAGATGCTCAACCTGTTGGCCGCAAGATCAATGTGGTAATTAGTGGTAGTGGTAATGCAGTTACTAATGC
>CANQOR010000092.1 GCA_947625535.1 uncultured Bacilli bacterium | reverse complement strand
TAGGACAAGCCCGATAATCACGGTTGGAGAATTGACTGTTGACCCGGCGGCCAGAACTGTCGTATGGAATAATGCTGTCATTCCATTGTCAGCGAAAGAGTTTGATATACTCCTTTATCTGGCGGAGCGCCGCACAGAAGTTGTTTCCAGTGAGGATATTATCGAACACACATACGACGAGGAATTTGACCTTTTCTCGTCGGTGCTCCGGGTACACATTTCAAATCTCCGAAAGAAATTGCAAGCGGTCAGTGGGCGAAATTTGCTCACGACGGTAAAAGGGAAAGGTTATCGCTTATGGGACGGAAACGAAAAATAAGGCTGCGGGATATAGTGTTCTTGTATCTTCTGTGCCTGACAGGTATTTTTATCCTCGCCGCAATCTCCTTTACTGCCGGAGTACATCTCCCGGAGCCAGAGGATACGCAGGACTTGTATATTGACCTTGAAGGTGTGGAGCTTACGGGAAATGGCATCACAATCCCTTTGGAAGAACTTGACCGACATATTGTCACAAAGCAGGAAATCAATTCTGCCCTTCTTCCATATTACAACAAATGGGTCACTGGCGTGGCGTTGATATCGTTCTCCGTCGCGTTGCTGCTGGCGTTTGCGTTTGCCTGTTTCCTGACCCACGGGCTCACAAAGCCTATCGAGAAGGTCGCGGAAAGTCTCCGGCATTTTGACAGAAAAGAGGGGCTTGAAAAAGTAAAGCTGCCGCAGGAGCTTGTCGATATAGAGGCCGCTTTTACACGGGCACAGGAGGAAATCATCTGCCTTCAGGGGGACCTGGAGAATATGAGCTCCTATATCTCCCACGACCAGAAAAACTCCCTGGCGGTGCTTCGGGCCATGATACAAAACGAGTGCCCCAACGTTCAGGACCGGGTAGGGACTCAGCTTGACCGGATGGTGAAAAGTCTGGATGATATATTGACTTTATCCTCAAACGGAAGTGAGCCGGAAAAAGTTGACCTGCCTCTTGTCTGCGGCATGGCGGTGGACGAATACAGAAAGGTCTGCCCCCATATATCCTTTGATTTTGATGAGGATGCTGATCTTACAATCATGGGGCATGAACTGCTTTTATATCGTGCAGTATCGAACCTCATTGACAATGCGGTGAAATACGGTCAAGGCAAACCAGTGGAAGTTACGGTGGGCGTGCGCAATGGCTGTCCGTTTGTGTCCGTCCGGGATCACGGTATCGGTATAAGCATCACGCAGCAGGAAAAGATTTTTGAAAGCCGCTATCGAATCGGAAACAGGAAAAAGGACGGTTATGGTATTGGATTAAGTTTGGTGCGCCATGTGATGTCGCTTCATAACGGTTTCGTCTGGGTAGAAAGCCGGGAAAATTCTGGCGCAACTTTCAAGCTCGTATTTCCCGCCTTTACGCTGGATTAACATGGAGTATGTTAATCTGTTATCGAAAGCCAGCCACAGGGCTTTCTAAACTTTCGCAGGAGGTTCCTATGATATGTACTTAGTTAGAAACGCACTCAAAAATATTGTGCGGAACAAAGGGCGGTATCTGCTTATCGGCGCTGTTCTCATCGTCATGCTGGCATCGGTGACAGTATCGTCCATGATCCATTTCACAACAAAAGCGGTCATTGACGATTATGCGAATCGTTTTGGAGCTGCGGTCACTTTCACGCCTGACCTGAGAAAACTGATTACCCTTATGAAGCCAGACGAAAACGGTTATTACCATGATCCTGAAATCACCGCGGAGCAGTACATCGCCTTTTCCAAGTCCGATGCGCTGAAAAGCACGCTCTTTCAAGGTTCCCGTCAAACGTACTGCGACACGCTCACGGGGCTTGACCAGGGCGGCGAGGAAAACTACTATGCGTCGGGGCAAGATAATGGGTTTACCGCAAAAGATCCGCACCCCGAAACTGTACGCAGGCAGGCCCCCAACACAGTTTTGCTGGGATATTCCGACACTTCCATGTTGGAGGATTTTGCCCTGGGGCTTCGGGAGTTGGACGAAGGACACTTTTTTACCTCACCCGGCGAGTGTATGGTGAGCCGGGATTTGGCCGACTTGAACGGTCTAAAGGTGGGTGACAGTTTTGATTTGCAGGATGTGAATAACCGAGATGTGACACCTCTGCGCCTGACCATTTGCGGGATTTATCTGGACATCACTACGGCACAATCAGGCGGCTATGAGTGGGCCGTGAACAACCGGCGCAACGAAATACTCACAAGTTTTGCAACGCTGCAGGAGCACAGCATGGTGGGACTGAATTTGTCAGCAACCTATTTTTTGAAAGCTCCTGATCTGGCATCGCAGTTTGAAAAGTATGTACGGGAGAACGGTCTTAATGAAGTCTACAATGTCAATGTGGATGCTGACAGCTATAATCAAATCGTAAAGCCTGTTGAAAGTCTTAAAAATGTTTCTGCTACATTCCTTTTGGTAATCGTTCTCGTGGGGTCGGCAATATTGATTCTGCTGTCCATGCTTGGAGTGAGAGAAAGAAAATATGAAATCGGCGTGCTGCGGGCAATGGGTATGTCAAAAGGCAAAGCCGCCTTCGGCCTGATATGTGAGTCGATCTGCGTTATGTTGCTGTGCCTGTGTATCGGGCTTGGTGTCGGCAGACTGATCGCGCAGCCCGTATCAGACGCTATCATGTCAAATCAGGATGCGGAACTATCGGGAGAAACGCAGTCCAACTACGGCGACGGCGTGATTATGAGCGCAGGGGGGACAAATGAAGAACCTTCGACCACACAGAATGTGAAAGTTGCTTTGACCCCGGAGAGCATCGGCTTTATTGCTGCGGTTTCAATCATCCTCTGCCTCTTAACAAACATTTTCGGGGTCCTCTACATTATGAGGTACGAACCGATGAAAATACTGTCGGAAAGGAGTTGACGATATGGCCTTACTGCATTTGGAAAATGTTTTTTACTCCTACGAAAAATCCGCTCCCCCTGTACTGCGTGGTATCACCGCAGATTTTGAAGCCGGGAAAATGTACGCTGTCATTGGAAAATCCGGCGCCGGAAAAACGACGCTGCTGTCCTTGATAGCTGGGCTCGATGTGTGTACCGACGGAGCCATTTTCTACAAGGGCGAGGATTTGAAAAGTATAAACCGTGACAAATACAGAGCCTCCAGTATAGGCGTTGTCTTTCAAAGCTATAATCTTTTGCCCGGCGCAACCGCCGTTGAAAATGTCATTCTGGCGATGGATTTGAGCGGAGATAAAAGCGGCGGAAAAAGGGAGACAGCTTACAGCCTTTTGGAAAGGGTCGGCATCGACCGGGAAACGGCGAATAGGAAGATATTGAAGCTATCAGGCGGTGAACAGCAGAGGG
>CANQOR010000091.1 GCA_947625535.1 uncultured Bacilli bacterium | reverse complement strand
CACCTGCGCAGCCGCAGACGTCTGTTCAGTCGACGACACCCGCCCAACCTTTAACACAACAAGCCCAGGTAGCAAACGCTCCTGTATTGAGTAATCAAATTACGATGTCAAATTTTGATCCGTCCATATTTAATAATGGAGGGGCAGCTACAAATGCTTGGAATGGGCAAGGAATGCCTAATATGCCTCCACAGCTGATGGCACAGTTGACTGGTTTATTTGGGGCTAATGGATTGGGCAATTTCGGTAATAATGCGTCTGCTGGAAATCTCACTAGCACTTCAGTGAATAATCACTCTGCTTTATACAACTACGCTAAACAGGTAGCAGGTATAAATAATACGCTTCAGGATATGTACAATCCTGTTAAAATGTTGTGGAATGGAGGGAAATAGCTATTTAGTTAGTTTTCGCCTGTTATCATGGTAAACCCGACTGTTTCGTTAGTATCGGGGTCGATGACAAGGTAATTGCCGAGACGGCGATTATAGGGACCGTAGGGGCAGATAATTTGCAGGGGAGATTCAGTGGATAGGTGCACCGCACCTGTTTGGTATTGCTTGAGCACGCCGGATGACTCATATTGTGCGAGTGTTTTGTCATTTATTTCCTCTACGTATTCCAATGAATCAATTGCGCAGTGGTTGTCTTCAGTTGAGCCGAGACCTTTGAGAATGTAGTTCTTCTTCCCAAGACAAAACTCTTTCTTCGCCAGCCAGTACAGCCTAGCAGCTGTACCCGAATCAGAGCTTTCCCATTTGCCCGGGACTGCCAGAATATCTCCCTTTTGCATGTCAACTTCCGTATCAAGAGAGATTACGTATTCATTCTTCGGGAGATTGAGTTTGCCGGGTAATTCTGGGTCGTCGATCTGGGTTAAGGCTTCTTTGATTTTGAAGGTCGTGCCCGTTCGCATGTTTTGCCATGTTTGGTCTAATAACGGCGCATCAGTCAACGCTGTGGCTCGATACAGGCGTTTCTCTCCGGTAAATGTAATGCCTCCGTTGATGACGAGGAGCGGGGATTCATGCTGGGATTGCTGCTTTTCTTGAATATCCTGTATAGCTTCATAGAGGAAACGCTCCAGCTTTTCAAGCCCTTTGCCTTCGGTTGCAGAGAGCTGAACTCCACGAAAGGTTGCTTTCTCATTCGTGAGACCAGCAAGCATGGTGTTCCATTGGTCGATAGTATTAACAATCTCCTGGGCTTTTGCATTGTCCCAGCCGATGAGGTCGCATTTGTTGAGCGCCAGAATAATCCACGGCACTTGGAGCATCCGCATGATACTTAAGTGGCGCAGGGTTTGCTCCGTCGGGCCCTTTGACGCGTCTATCAGTAGAACGGCAACGTCAGCCATGGAGGTTGCCACGGCCATGTTGCTCGTATATTCAACGTGCCCGGGGCAATCGAGGATGTGGAGGTAGGCGTTATCCGTCTCGGTGTAGATGTGAGCGACGTCAATGGTGATGCCTTGTTCACGTTCGGATTTAAGCCCGTCTGCTACGAGAGCCCAGTTGAACGCGCCGGTCGCTCCGTTATAATGCTTTGAGTCTCTGGCAATGCTTTCAAGGATGTCATCCTTGACCTTTTTATGAGCGCAAAGAAGTCTTCCGATAAGGGTTGATTTGCCGTCATCAATACTTCCGGCAAACATGACTTTGATTGTGGGCTTGTTTTCCATTGTCCGTTAAAAGTAGCCGTTGATCTTTTTTTCCTCCATACTGGAGGCGCTGTCGTAGTCAATGAGCCGCGTACTGCGCTCGCTGCGCCTGGCAGTTTCTACCTCATGAATGATATCGTCTAGCGTTGCCGCGTCTGATTCTATGGCGCCTGTGAGCGGGTAGCACCCTAGTGTACGGAACCGCAGGTTTTTCACCACTTCCGTTTCTCCAGGCTCTAAGGGCATGCGGTCGTCATCCCGTACAATGTAGGTGCCGTTGCGGCAAATGCATGGGCGAGGACTTGCAAAATAGAGAGGCACCACAGGAATCCCTTCCCGCTTAATGTAGCGCCATATGTCGAGCTCTGTCCAATCTGACAGGGGGAAAACCCGAATACTTTCCCCATAATGCGTGCGTCCGTTGTAGATGTTCCACATTTCGATACGCTGGCGTTTCGGATCCCAGTGCTGCCAGCGATCTCGGAAAGAAAACACCCGCTCCTTTGCCCGGGATTTCTCTTCTTCCCTCCGGGCTCCTCCGAATACAATGTCGTATTTGCCTTGTTTGAGGGCTTGCAGGAGAGCCTGGGTCTTCATAATGTCCGTGTATTCACGGGAACCGTTATCCCACGGCGTAACACCGGCTGCACGGCCTTCTTCATTCACATGCACCAGGCATTCTACTCGGTATCTCCGTGCCATTTGCTCCCTGTACTCGATCATGGCGCGGAATTTGAAGGTAGAGTCGATATGCAGGATAGGAAAAGGAATGGGGGCAGGCCAGAAAGCTTTATATACCAGATGCAGCATGACGGTGCTGTCCTTTCCTGTTGAATAGAGCATGACCGGGCGTTTCCCCTGAGCTACCGCCGAGCGCAGGATATGGAAGCTTTCCGTTTCCAGGGTATCAAGCCTTGTAGAATTTACGGGCATATTGAATCGGGATATCAAAGTCGTGTTCGTAGATTTTTGAAATAGCAAGTAACATCTCCTCGGTGAAGTCGGTGTGTAAAATATGCCATTTGGCTTCCACATTGCCGTGTACAGGCTTCATCCCTAGTTCTTTCTGGAAGTGAGTATCCAGCAACTGAAGCGGCACGATGAGATCGAGGATCGGCATTTCTGCGTAATGCATTTCGTGAGAAGCAAGATGCTGCTCCCATTTTCCCGGAGGGTTGTACAGGTTGGCCTGAGCAAGGGCTATGATGTGCCAGATGGCTTTCTCTTTGTTGTCATGGAGTTCTTTATACAGCTCCACAGTAGGGCAGAGCTGCCAGCAGCCTTTGTCATAAGCCCGCCACCAGTAGTTACAGAGATTGGCGAACCTGGAGATAGGATCTTGATAGACGGTAACGTTTTTGTAATCCGCGTATTTCTTGAGATGGTTCTTCCAGAAGTTCAGATCAATAACCAGGGGATTCTCCGTGTTGCCGCTGTTTAGTTTAGAATGCCACATGTGTGCGGGTTCCCCCATAGACCATTCACCTAGTGGCTTTCCGGTTTCGTGTTGATAGAACGTACCTAAGGTAGAACAACACCCGTCGCGGGACACAATCCAGAAATTTGTCTTAGTTTTTGATGAGCTTATAGCCCGGGCAAAGCAGTTATAGCAGTGGTGGAAGCGAACAGGTTGCGGTTTTTGTGTCTCAATAAGTAGATACGTATTTGTTCCTCGATCGTAAACGCAGGGGCCTTGAGTTAGGATATTGCTC
>CANQOR010000090.1 GCA_947625535.1 uncultured Bacilli bacterium | reverse complement strand
ACAAGGTGTACGGCGGCCTACCTCCGCAAGATGGCCCTGGACGGGTACACGCTGAAAATGGAGCTGCCGGAGCTTCAAGAGCTGGTGTCGCTCCTGCGCCGGTCCAGCGGCAATCTCAATCAAATCGCCAAGCGCGTAAACTCCACGGGCCGTATATACAACACGGACATGGAGGAGCTTTTACAATCCCAGGAGCGGCTGTGGGCGGCGGCGAATGACTTGCTGACCCGGCTCACGCCGCTCAAATAACAGGGCGGTGATACCACGGCCACCACGCGCATTATCCCCATGCACATAGGCAAGGGCCGGACCGCCGCTCAGAGTTTTGCCGGCAGGATCGGCTACGGCGAAAACCCGGACAAGACAAATGGCGGCGAGCTTATCTCCGCCTACGCCTGCGACCCCCACACGGCAGCGGCGGAGTTTGCCTTTGCCCGGAGCCAGTACGAGCGCGTCACCGGGCGGCAGGAGCAGAGCGACGTGATTGCCTACCAGGTGCGCCAGTCCTTCAAGCCCGGAGAGGTCACGCCGGAGGAGGCCAACAAAATCGGCTATGAGTTTGCCACCCGGTTCCTCAAAGGGCGTCATGCGTTTCTTGTCTGTACCCATGTGGACAAGGCCCACATCCACAACCACATCTACTGGAACGCCGTTACGCTTGACGGCTCACGGAAATTTCGTGACTTCCACCGCTCCGCCCAGGCGGTACGGCATCTCAGCGACCTTATCTGCGCGGAGCATGATCTGTCCGTCATAGAAAATCCAAAGCGTCGCGGCAGGAGCTACAACACCTGGCTGGGCCCGGACGCCAAGCCCTCCCACCGGGAGCTGCTCCGTGCCGCCATTGACGCCGCTCTTGCCAAGAAGCCCCGTGATTTCGAGACGCTCCTGGCTCTCCTGCAAGCGGAGGGGTACACCGTCAAGCAAGGCAAGGATCTGTCCTTCGGCCACGGGGATTTCAAGCGTAACATTCGGCTTAACACTCTGGGCGACGGCTACACCGTGGCGGAGCTGCGGGCCGTCATAGGCGGGCAGAGAGAACACCGGCCCCGACGCCGGACCTCCGTACAGTCCTCCCGTCCCCAGGGCATCCTTTCCATCCAGAAAAAAGCTCATGGAGGGCAAGGGCGCGGCTTACCGCCGCTGGGCCACGGTGGAGAATTTGAAGCGGATGGCGAAAACGAAGCTCTACCTGGACGAGCATGGCCTGACCTACGAGGACCTTTCGCGCCGCGCCTCCGAGCTGAAGGAAAAGGAGAAGGAGCTGTCCGAGAGGGCCAAGGCCACGCAGTCCCGGCTTGCGGAGATCAACGTCCTCAAGACCCACATCGTCAACTACTCCAAGACCCGCGACGTGTACGCCGCCTATAAGAAGTCCGGCTGGTCCAGGGCGTTCCTCGCCGAGCACGAGCCGGATATTGTGATCCACCGGGCCGCCAAAAAAGCCTTTGACGACCTGGACGTCGGCAAGCTCCCCACGGTGAAGTCCCTGCAAGCCGAGTTTGCCGCGCTTCTCTCCGAAAAGCAATCCTCCTACGCCCAGCTCACCGCCGTCCGAAAGGAGCTCCGGGAGCTGGCCGTCCACAAAGCAAACTACGAGGAGCTCTTAAATCTCGCCGAGCGTGACGACACAAAAAATCTTGCTCCGGCCCGATCCTGACGGGCAGAAAAAAGCCCCTCGCCATGAAATGGAGAGGGGCGCAGCCGTGGGTGAAACCCACGTTAAAGGGGTTTGGGGGGAGATTGTGTCAAAACACTATGCGAAGAGAGCTTATCGTGGTACAATAGAGCAAAAGGCAACGAGGGAGAGAATAAGATGGAATATATTTTAGGGATCGATAGGAATCAGAGCTGCATAAGCAGTTTAGAAGATGCAATAGATGAAAATAATCCAATCAGATTTATAGACATTTATGTTTCAAGATTAAATATCAGTGAAATGGGATTTGAGCATAGTGAGCCGCAGGATACGGGAAGGCCTTCGTACGCACCGAGGGATTTGCTAAAGTTATATCTGTATGGCTATTTCAATCGGATAAGATCAAGTCGTAATCTTGAAAAGGAATGTTACAGAAACATTGAGGTAATGTGGCTGCTTAACGGATTGCGTCCAGATCACAAGACGATAGCGAGATTCCGGCAGAATAATCCGAAAGCACTGAAGAACGTATTCCGGGATTTTGTGAGGCTCTGCATAGGCTTGGGGCTTTATGGGAAAGAATTGATCGCTATAGACGGGAGTAAATTCAAAGCGTGGAACAGTAAGGACAGAAATTATACGAAAGGAAAAATCCAGGATCGCATCCGCAGGGCGGAGGAAAAGATAGCTGCATATTTAGAAGAGCTGGAACAGACTGATAAGAAAGCGGAAGCAGAAGAGCAGGTCAAGGCAATAGAGTCAGCGATTCTGGCACTTGTAGAGCGCAGAACGGAATTGGAAGGTTATCTTGAGCGTGTTACCTGCGGAGAAGAAACGCAGGTCTCGCTGACCGATTCAGACAGTCGGCTGATGAAGACGAAGGACGGCATGTCAGTGTGTCTGAATGTCCAAACCGCAGTGGACAGCAAGAATAAGATGGTGGTAGAGTTTGCGGTCTGCAATCAGGTACAGGACAAAAATCTGATGGCGTCTATGGCAGAAAAAGCCTCAGAGTTACTCGACGCAGATCACATGACAGTCGTAGCGGATAACGGGTATGACAGTGTAAGCGATGTGGCGCAGGTGCTTGCTGGAAATAACATTCCAGTTGTATGCGGCGGGGACTATGAATTCTGGTATCCAACGACTGCGGAAGAGGCGGAAGCTGTAACCGGTTATGATGAGACAGTCGCACGTTCGGTATATATACCGGGCAGGAACATCTATATTTGCCCAATGGGAAAATTTCTATATCCCTCCTGCTATGCAACAAAGAAGCACATTGCAAAATACGGAAACCCGAGCGCATGTTCACATTGCCCAAAGAAGTGTACAACACTGCGGTATTTCTATGTAGAACGGATGATAAAGAAGTCCGAATTCAGCAAGGAGTGCGATATTTCTCCAGTTCCGCTGAAGAAAATCCGCATTTTGCAAAACAAGTCAATTTCATTTCAGAGGAAATGTATTGTTGAACATCCTTTTGGAATCGTCAAACACGATATGGGTGTTAGGCAGCTTCTGCTTCGGGGTATCCAAAAAGCAGAGGGGGAATTGTCATTGGCATTTTTAGCGTTTAATATGAAACGCGCTCTGAATATTGTAGGGATAAAGAGTTTGATGACAGCCCTGGGATGAGGCTGTTATTTTTTCAGCCCGTGAGGGCGTAGCTCCGGCAGCAATGCCGGACATTTTTTGCGTGAGCATAAAAATCGGGGTTTGGGGGCTTCCCGGACGGATGTCTTTTGACACAGTCTGGGG
>CANQOR010000089.1 GCA_947625535.1 uncultured Bacilli bacterium | reverse complement strand
ATGCAAAAGTGGTCGGATTATCTATGCTTATTGATGAAATAAAGAACAATACTTTAAAAACCGAAAATCCGTTCCCTGAACCAAATGACGGGCTGACAAAAGAAGAACGCAGAGCTCTTGCTCAAAAAGTAGCCGAATCAAGAGAAAGGATGTTTAAAGAAATAGAAGAACACAACAGAAGAGTTTTAGAACATAATAAAAGAGTAATGGAACAACCCGTATATCAAGAAGTTGATGAAGGCTTTTTGTTCTTTGACTTCGACCATCCGTTATTATCCTTGTTCGCTAATTGGTTTATTAATAAATAATTATAAATTAATTTTTTATGATAGTATTAAATAAAAGGGATATAAAATCAAAAAAGTATGAAAACAGATTATCATGCTAAATATTATGCATATGATTTAACAAAGAGGTGTTCTTCTGAAACTATTGAAAAATTTGTAAGGACATTATCCGAAGCTCAAGTGCAATTAAATCCTCATCAGATTGATGCTGCATTGTTTGCATTTAAATCCCCTTTGTCAAAAGGTGCAATATTAGCGGATGAAGTAGGATTGGGAAAAACTATTGAAGCAGGTATTATTGTTTCTCAATACTGGGCAGAAAGAAAAAAGAAGATTTTGATTATAATGCCATCATCACTTCGAAAACAATGGCAACTGGAATTAGAAGAAAAATTCTTTTTACCATCCGTTATATTAGAAGCTAAAACATTTAATGATGAAATTAAATCAGGCAATTTAAACCCTTTTGAACAAGATAAAATTGTTATTAGTTCATATAATTTTGTTCGTAACAAAGCACCATTCATAAAAGCAATAAATTGGGATTTAGTTGTAATAGATGAAGCACACCGACTAAGAAATGTATATAAAAAGAGCAATAAGATATCAAACGCAATAAAAGAATCTATTTTAGAAAAAAATAAAATATTATTAACCGCTACCCCTTTACAAAATTCATTATTGGAATTATACGGACTAGTAAGTATTATTGATGATTATACTTTTGGTGATTTACCAAGTTTTAAAGCTCAATATTGCAGAACAGGGCAACGAGTAGATTTTGCAGAATTAAAAGAGAGAATTGCTCCGATATGTCAAAGAACCTTAAGAAAACAAGTCTTAGAGTATATTAAATATACAAATAGAATTGCTATAACAGAAAAATTTATTCCAACACAGGAAGAACATGAATTATATCTCGGTTTATCCGAGTATCTGAGCCGTCCTAAACTATATGCTTTACCTCAAAGTCAAAGAAAATTGATGACATTAATTGTTCGCAGATTGTTGGCTTCTTCTACATTTGCTATCTCCGGAACATTAGGCGGATTGGCACAAAAACTGCAAAATATAATTGATGATAATCATACTAAAGTTGACGAAGAAGAACAAGAACTTCAAGATAATCTTGAAAATTTTGATGAGTTAAAAGAAGAATGGTGTGATGATGAAGAGGAAGATTCAGAAGAAACTGCAGAAGAGAAAGATTATTATACACCTGAAGAAATAAGAGAAATAAAAGAAGAAAAAGAACTTCTTACAAAATTTTATGAACTTGCTAAAAAAATTGATAAAAACGCAAAAGGTGAAAAATTATTAACCGCATTAGAAAAAGGATTTTCTGAAAATACAAAGAATGGAGGCAGTAAAAAAGCTTTAATTTTTACGGAATCAACAAGAACACAACAATATTTACAAAGAGTTTTAGAGAAAACAAAATATAACGGAAAAATAGTTTTATTTAACGGTTCTAATAATGATGAAAAGTCAAAAGAAATTTACAAAAATTGGTGTGAAAAATACAAAGGTACAGATAAGATCTCCGGTTCTAAAACGGCAGATAAAAGAGCTGCAATTGTTGAATACTTTAGAGATGAAGCTGAAATTATGATTGCAACGGAAGCTGCTGCAGAGGGTATAAACCTTCAATTCTGTTCATTACTTGTAAACTATGATTTACCATGGAATCCGCAAAGGATTGAACAAAGAATTGGAAGATGTCACAGGTACGGACAAAAGCATGATGTAGTAGTTGTAAATTTTTTAAATATTAAAAATGCAGCAGATGTTCGAGTATTTGAACTATTGAGTGAAAAATTTAAATTATTTGACGGAGTTTTTGGGGCCAGTGATGAGGTGCTTGGTGCTATAGGCTCAGGGATTGATTTTGAAAAAAGAATTGTAGAAATTCTTCAGAATTGCAGATCGGAAGAAGAAATAAATAAAAGTTTTGACGAACTTCAAAAATCAATGGAAGCCGATATTGATGAAAAAATGATTGAAACAAGAAAAAAACTTCTTGAAAATTTTGATGTTGATGTTGCACAAAAGCTTAAAATTAACAAAGATAATACCGAAAAATTCCTAAATAAATTTGAACAGAAACTTTGGGATTTAACAAAATATTGTTTAGCTGATTGTGCTACTTTTGATGATAAAAAAATGTTCTTTATGTTAGATAAAAATCCCTATTTAGATCTCAACATAAATAAAGGTCCATATAAATTAGGTAAAAATGTCGAAGATGCAAACACATACCGTGCAGGACATCCGCTTGCACAACGTATATTAAACACTTACAAAAATCTTGAGCTTTCGCCAAAAGAACTTGTATTTGATTACACAAAAGATAAAAGTCATAAAATATCTATATTAGAAAGTCTTATTAATCAATCAGGGTGGATAATATTGAAATCATTAAATGTAAGCTCTTTTGATGATGAAGATTACTTACTTTTTGCAGGCTATCAGGATAACGGAGAATTTATTGATAGTGAACAATGTGAAAAAATGTTTATGCTTGATGTATCGGAAATAAAAGAAGTTACAAAAACCCCTGATATAGAAAAATTAGATAAATATATAACAGAACAAAAAAATGAATTACTTAATTCTGTATCACAAAGAAATTCTAAATTTTTTGATGAAGAATTAACAAAGCTTGATAAATGGGCAGAAGATAGAAAAAATAGTCTCGAAATAGCACTAAAACAATTAGATAAAGATATAAAAACACAAAAAACCGAAGCTAAAAAGATTTTACAATTAGAAGAAAAACTAAAAGCTCAAAGAGAAATAAAAGATATGGAAGCAAAAAGAAATAAAATGAGAAGAGAACTTTTTGACTCACAAGATTTAGTAGACAAGCAGAAAGAAGAACTTATAGATAAAATCGAAGAACATCTAAAACAAAGAATAGCTGAAAAAGAACTGTTTTTAATTCGTTGGAGGTTAGTATGAAGTATTCAATTGATGACTTATTAAAATCACCTTTTGAAAAAATTAAAAGAATTAGTGAAGAAGGATATGAATATTGGTCTGCAAGAGATCTATATAAATTACTAGGATATTCGGAATACAGACACTTTTTACCCGTAATTGATAAGGTCAAAGAGGCTTTATCTAACATTAACGAAGAAGTGGAAAAC
>CANQOR010000088.1 GCA_947625535.1 uncultured Bacilli bacterium | reverse complement strand
GGCGGCGGTGGGCAAAGCCACGCTCACTGACACGCAAAAAACGCTGGCAGACGTAAACGGCGATAAAGCGGTGAACGCCGCTGACGCCCTGCTGGTGCTCCGCCGGGCGGTCTACCCGGGCGAACGCTTCCCGGTTGAAAAGGCTTAACCCCGCCCCCATTGCAATCCCAAAAAGCAGTCAAGACCACCGGTAACCCGGTGGTCTTGATTTATGCCCGGTTATTTTGGATACGGCAAGAGTTCGATGCAACTTCAACCATTTGTTCCGCTTGCCCGGTCGGCTGCGTGACAAGTCACGCTTTCGACCCGGCGCACGGAAAAGGAAGACCCGTATGGGATCGTTCAAAACTTTTTATCAGAGTTTGGGCTTATATGCCTCAAAAGGGAGACGTCAGTTTGTAAGCAAGAAAGAGAGCGGTAACGAAAAGAGGGTCTGACGGAAGGGAGCAGAAGGGTGGTGGAGGTGCAGAACGCACTTTTCTCCGATTCGGGGGGCCCGCAGGGCGAGCCTCAATATATTTGTTACAGAAGCGTGCAGCGTTATTGTTCATCTGCACCTGAACCGGTATCCGTATTCTCTTATCTTGCCGCACCCAAAATAGCCGGTCTTCGCCAGGGCATTAAGCCCTGGCGGTTTCTGTGTAAGCATCAAACGCTTCGGCAAAGCTCGCGTTCACGTCAAAGGGCGGTTCGTAGTTTACCTTAGAGGTGACCAGGCAGAGGTCAATCTTCGCGGACGTCTCGTCAGCCTGCTTATTCAGCCGGCCAAGCTGGGCGCGAATGACTTTGCGGTCATAATTGATCGTCGTCACGCGCCTGACGTCGCAGCGGTAGGAAATCTGATTGCCTTCCGCATTAAAGCGGTAGCCGGTGCCGCCGTTGGTGGTGGTCTGTTCTGAATTGCGCAAATCGTTCATTCGCTTAAAGGTACGGGCGACGCTTTGCCGGGTGGCATTGAGGCTGACCTCGCTGTCCATGTCGACGTCAAGGGCGTTCTTTGCCCGGCGGATAGCCGCGAAGAGCTGTTCCTTTTCTTTTAGAAGATACAGCAGAAACAGAGCGACGTCGGTAATCTGCTCGCTGTATTCGGTTTCTGGGGTGCTGATGATCGTCTCATCCTCGGCCTCTGCGATTACCTTGTGCCGCAAATAGGTGTTCTCCACCCTGGTGACGTTGGAGTCGCTGTCCAGAATGCCTTTGGCTTCATCCATAAAGGACTGGAGCTTGTTTTGGTAACGGAACGCTTCTTTTAAGTTCATGTTCATTCACCTCATCGTTCAGATTGATTGTCTGTGCCTATTGTATCGGGTTGAGACGGTAAGGTCAATGAACTGGTGGTTCACAGGAGGTTCTCCAAAATTCATCTCATGAATCATTAGAAAACTCGGAATCAAATAATCTCTCAATAAACCTATTCGGATTGTCAAGAAAGTTTTTTGTAATTTTATACTGTTCGGTTTCAGCATACGCTATCCCTTCTATTCCGGCGTCCAGATTATAAATCTGTGCGTCAGGATAGGCAAGTAATATGGGAGAATGCGTTGCAATAATAAACTGAGAATTATTTTTCACCAAATTATTGATTTCCATAAGCAGTGTTAATTGCCGCATAGGCGATAATGCAGCTTCCGGCTCATCAAGAATATAAAAACCATTGCCGCGAAAGCGATTTTGAACCAGCGATAGAAAACTCTCGCCGTGCGACTGATGATGTAACGATTTTCCTCCATAATTATCTATATTGATTCGCAGATCATCAATGTTTGTTGCTACATTATAAAACGATTCAGCCCGCAGAAAAAAGCCGTCATTCTCGTAAGCAACTCTACATAGTTGAAGTTCATCATACAACATCGAGGTGGTGTTTTTTGTGCTGAAATTAAAATTTTTAGATCCACCTTCTGCGTTATATCCCATTGCAACGGCAATGGCTTCTATTAAGGTTGATTTGCCGCTGCCGTTCTCCCCTACAAAGAAAGTGACGGGCGTATTAAAAGAAATGTCTTTTCCTGAATATAATTCCCTATAGAAAGGTAATCGACACCAATAGTTATCACTGAAATTTTTGTTTATCAATCTTATTTCCCGCAGATATATCGCCATTTTCATATCACCCGCTTCCTAAAAGAAGAATACCACAGGAAAATGGCAAATGCAATGAAAAATGAAGCGTCGGCCCAAGCCGATATGAAGCGTTTTGCTGCGCAAAACAGGAAGCGAAGCGCATTTTCGGTTATCATGTGCCGCAGGCACGCTTCATAGCCACAGGCCGCTTCTATGTTCCCTCCGATTTTGATACAAAATAATTCTCATCACCGTTTAATCGTCAGTAAGCAGTGCTTCTATTTGCTCTTTTCAGCAAACAGTTAATTTAGCATTTCACAAAGGGAAATTTCCCTTCAATAAAATGCCGATACTCCGGTTGGTCAATCGCTTGTTCATATTCTTTTTGCATGGTTCTTTCGATCCATTCCAATTGCGTCTGATTTGCGTCTTCATATCGTGAAACAGAAAGAAGTCCTTCCTGTTCCGCCGCAAGAATCGCTTCATAAGCATCCGGCACAAACTCGCAAGATTTTACAAGTACAGGGTTGCTTGATGTAACCGCATCGGGTATCTGTATCTGAAAGCCAGAATCAGTCACCTCTTCTGCCGCATAAATATATCCGGATACCCCTTTATATGTATCTACCAGTGCGTTGGGGTAGTATTCTTCTATACGTTGTGTGCCGTTTTTTTGAAAGCCATAAGACCCCCATTTCGTGCATTTCCCGAAAAAGTCAAATCCGGTTTCTTTACAATACTTTTCAATGGCGTTGCTAAGATAAACCAGTACATTTTCACGCTTCTTTGAAAAGTAAATAAGCGGTATGCCATGATTGGAAATGCGCGGCTCCAGTAATTTGATGCCGCCTATAGGCGAAGCATGAAAATACACTCCATTTACCTCCATAAAATGCCGATAAACCGGGCGAATATGGCCGTATCTCAATAAGTCGTACTGCAAAATCGTGAATAAATCTACTCTCTATTAACCCTGCAACGCAATTTATACACCGCAAGCGGAAAAATTACACCGCAAAGGCACACTTTTCAATTTTTCCTCGGCGTTGTATCAAAGTCCGCAAGATCATATCCATGTTCTTTGCGGTTTTGATACAACAAGAAAAAATCAACGCTTTTCCTAATCGACAGGCACTCTATACGCACACTATTTCCGCATTCCTTATCGCATAGGTTTGATGCTTATTTGTATAGATTTTGCCGTTTTCACAGCAAAGTATTACGTCAATTACACCGGCGTGCGTAACCAAAAGCGAATTGCCGTTTAAGCTTTCCGCAACTCTTTTGAAGGTTATCCACGCAGCTTTTATGAACGCATAAAAGCTGCGTGGATAACCTTCAAAAGCGTTGCGGAAAGCTTAAACGGCAATTCGC
>CANQOR010000087.1 GCA_947625535.1 uncultured Bacilli bacterium | reverse complement strand
GGAAGAAATTATAAGCAAATCTGCGAGGAGTGGAGAAACATCACAAAGGATATAAAAGCAAACATTAAAGTTATAGATATGCCGATTTTAGATACAACAAAAAAAGACGGCTTAATCAGCGAGGTTATTTCGGATATTGTACTTCAGTTGCTTAGCTATGTAGCAGAGCAAGAAAGAACCTTTATTAAACAACGTCAAGCTGAAGGAATAAAAATAGCAAAGGAAAAAGGAAAACACCTTGGTAAACCCCCGATACAATATCCGGATAATTGGATAGATGTATATAAGATATGGAAACAAGGTGAAATAACTGCACGTGAAGCAATGAAAAGAACCAACTTAAAACCCACATCTTTTTATAAACTGGCAAAGAACTATAAAAATTAACTTCTTTTTTTACTTAAATTTTTTCAATGTTAAGCATTTTAACCTTTATATGGACAAAAATAAAATTAAGCAAAGTTGTAAAGTTATTACAGAAATTGCCAGAAAAATAAAAACTTTATAAAATAAAAACATGCTTAAACAAGATAGAATTTCTGAATTTATATATACATTAATTACTTACGCAAAAAATGAGGATATTGAAACTTTTCTCAAATATTCTTTTGAGTCCAGTGCTTCATTGTTTAAAATTTACAAAGAAGAAGAAAAAAAACTGGAATCTGTAACTGAAAGCCAATATAAAATATTATTGCTTCAATATCTTTTTGACCATGCATACTCATATATAGAAACAGAAATTATGGATATCATCGATATTATTAAACAGGGAAGTGATTATATAGATGTATGTGATTATCGAGAAAGAGGATGGTATGACCCGTTATATATGAATTTATATGCTTTATGCCAGTGTTATTATTCATATATGCCAAAACCGGAAATGGGAGATTCTACTGAACACAAGCCTAGAACATCTTCTATTCGTTATAGCAGTATAACGAAATTGCTACATCTTTTAATAACAAGTGCGACTACAAATAAATTTTATTATTTATTTAAAAAAGATAAGTTATTAAAAATTAAAATTAGAAAAAAAACAGAAAAGGAAGTTAGCAGATTTCTTAGTGATAATATCAACAAACAAGGACTAATTTATTCTATTTCTGAATATATACTGCTTGACGAAAAAGATAAAACATATTTAGTAAATATAGATGAAAAAGAAATAATAGACTCTATTGACAAGGATCTATTAAGACAAGAAATTTATGATTTTGCCACTATTAAAATTCTTCATAACAAAATAGTTTCTATATTAAGCTATAAAAATACAAAAGAAAAGTATATTAAAAATGAATACGATAAGCTTGTGGAAAAAAGCGGTAAATTATTTGATAAGCTAGCTTCATTGCAGGATGCAATCCACAATGAAGAACCTAATAAAGATATTTTAGAATTTAAAAAAATAAACTTTAAGGAAAAAATAATTCTGCTAGATGATTGTTCACCTAGAAGCACAAAAGAAATAAAAAGAATAGCTAAGAAGGATCTTGAGGATTATATAAATAAACTCAAAAAAAATATTGAAAAAGAAAACGATGAATTTGTATATGGAAATATTAGCAAGCTAATTAAAGAAACAGAGCTTCTTATATCAGAAATTTTAGGTAATTAGTAATATTTAAAGAAATGTAAATACTATTTTTTGAAATTCGGTTTAATTTATTTAAGAATAATAGTTTTCGTTATTTTACAACTCACCATATTCTTTTAATTGTAAATTTTGTTACAAAAATATTATATATTTAAAACCTTTACGGGGTAAAGGTTTTGGCTGTTTTTTAGTTTTTGGTTTATTTTTTAGAAAAAAAGAGTTTTTTCAATGCTTTAATGCTAAATCCAAATATCAAATTTAAATTTAGGATAACCTAAAATCATTCTGATCCGGTTAGTAATAAATTTAAAGGAGAGAAAAATGAAAGAACTAATAACTTTTTCAGCCAATTTGAAGCATTTGAAAACTTTTCCTTGCAAGAAAAATTCAAAAATTCCCGCAACGGTTAATGGATATAAAGATGCTAAATTTGAACAAGATGTACTGGAGTTAAAAGAAAAAGGATACAATGTAGGATTAGCCTGCAAAGATTCGGGTTTAATAGTCCTTGATGCAGATTATGATGAAACCAGGGACTTATACGGAGTAAAGACATTAGGATATATGTGTAATATATTAGGTAAATTACCTTATACTCTGATTCAGAAAACACCAAGAGGCGGTTATCATTTTATATATTTAGATGAAGGTATAATTAAGCCTATAGGGAAAATAGGAAAAGATGTAGATGTTAAATACAACGGATACATAATGTGCTATCCGTCAGATATTAACGGTAGAGCATATGAATTTATAGAAGGATTTGATGATAAAAAATTTTATTTAAGTACCTTACCTCAACCCTGGATCGATTACCTTAACGGGAAATCCGTAAATTTTTCAAATTATAAAAACCAAAATAAAAAAACAATATATAAAAATGTAGAAATAAATAAAATGTTTAACGAATGTTTGTTTCTGCAATTTTGTAAGGATAATGCCGAAAATTTGGGAGAACCGATGTGGCATAGTATGATATCTGTTTTGGCACAAATAGAAAATTCGGATTCATTGATACATGAATTGTCAAAGCCATATCCTGCGTATCGATATGAAGAAACACAAAATAAAATTAATTATGCCAGAAAATTCGGATATGCACAAACTTGTAAGTATATATCGGCAAATTATCCTGATGTATGCCGGAATTGCAAATATATTAATGCTTAAAGGAGTAACAAAATGACAGATAACAATGTTAAAGAAATATCACAACCAACAATTAATACACCTCTTGATACAGGGAAAAAGACATTAAAAGATTTATTGGACGAAAAAAGCTATGAATTAAAAGAACTATCTTTTATAAATGATTGCGTCTTATTCTGTAATGATAATTACTTAATCCCACCCAAACGTAAATTTTTAATAAAATATACCGATTTCATTGTTTTATTAACCGTGAATAAAAAGAAGAGTAGTGTAACTGTAAAAAAGATTACTAATTTTATAATTCAATCAGTTAAAGAAATAATCTACCACACAAATCCATTGTTAGGCAAGGAAGAAATAAAAAAATCTTTTCTTATCACAATTAAAAATGAGAATGGCAATATGGATGAAATTGAATTAAAAGGCGATTCAAAATCTGATTATAATAAATTCCAATCATCTTTAAGTGAAAAAACAAACGGCAATATTTTTAGTGGAGATAAAGATACATTTAAAGAGTTTTTCTCATTGTATATATCACCTGATAAGGCCAATAAGGTTGATGTATATAGCAATCCGGGAGTTTTAAACTCTAAAACCTTTTTATATTCTAATGCATTGTATAAGGATGGGGAAACCCATTATGCAGATAATTCCGGATATATCAAATTAGACGAAAAACATTATATCAAACTTGATTGTGATACAAAATATTTGCCTGTTTTAGCAAAAAGTTCAAAATCAGTAAAAGAAATCTC
>CANQOR010000086.1 GCA_947625535.1 uncultured Bacilli bacterium | reverse complement strand
GGGGATTCCAGGGGTCTTCGTCATAGACAACCTTAATCCGCCACAGGGTCTTGCCGTTGGCGACGACCAAGGCGTAGGATGGGAGGTAATTAATTTTGTCATTCAGATACTTCAGTTGCAATGCTTCGCGATCTTTTTTCTCTTGTTCAGTCATTTCTCAATAGAATAAGTGTAACATTTTTCAAATTGCCATTCCGGCTCTCCTTCTTCGCTGCTCAAAGTATCAAGCTCGTACCCGACGGCGCCAGGAGAAATACCACAATCCGGCTCTTCAAAGTCCTTATCGATTTTGCCGGATAGATCCAGGTCGATATAATGCTTCTTCGCTGCAAGCATCTGCGCGCACCAGAAGAGCATTACTGCTTCTTTACAGAGAGGGCTCTCCGGGTCGAAGAACTCATCATAACTGTGGAGCGGTACATATCCCGGGTGGGACGTACTCCAATACTTAGCCCAGGACTTGTAGGCTTCGTGCATGAAGACTTCAGGCTGGCAGAGGGCTTTCCACATGACTTCCGGGATGTAGGCGTACATTCTGTCCGAGTAGAAATTATACTCCGACGGACTCCATATCCCGGCGAACTGGATATCGATGTTCTTTGGACCGATGAGTTCACTGCAGTACGTGTCAAAGATAGAGGCTAGCGTCTTACAAGACAACTCCCCGATCTCTTCGAGGCTTACAGGGACGTTGAGGTCCAAGAAGTGGTCCTCGCCAAGTGCCTTTTGAACATCCTCTTCCTTGGAAATAAACTCTTTCCAAGCCTTGGAGTCCTTGAGCCGCTCGTAGAGGTCTTTTGTCATCATACCGTCACGCTCATACCAGTCATCCGCCATGTTGTCTTCCATGACTTCTTCGTAGGTTTCGAGGCGGTAAGTCCAATACCCGTTGTAAAAACCGCTCGTCGGGATCTGCACTTTCACATACCCTTCCGGGGCTTTATTATACTTCTCTTCCTGGGCGTCCCAGTCGAAGATAAACTCATAGACCGCTTCCGTCAGGATTCGATCGATGTCAGCGTTGTCGAGATTCATACTTATTCACATGTGTAGCTTTTCCGTCTTTTAACAAGATGAACCCTGTGGCTTTCTTAGCACGCAAGGCCTTGTTATACTTCAGGGCAAGCTCGATCCCGTAGTCTTCCTCGGCTTGCCAATTTACGACTTCCTCTTTCAGGAGTACGCCGTCAATGCGGTAGAACATCTTTCCGGTGAAGGTACACCACAGGCCGATATCCGCGACGCCACCCGTCCAGATACTGACCGGGGCTATAGCGGGGGCATCTAGCTTGGAAATGTATTTACGCAGTTCCGTATAGTTTTTAGCGACCACACATTCCATAGGAAGATACGGATTCTTCTTCTGGTAACGGTCAATCGCGTAGTCAGCTTTCTCGTAAACGGCAGCAAACCATCCAGGATGTTCATACAAAAATTTGCACCAATCTGGTAACTTGTTAAACGTCATGGCTTTCAGTGTTCTTACTTGCCAGCTGATAGAGCTGCTGCAAGATTTCGCGCAGGTTTGCACGGATGTCTTTCAGATCAATGGTATGCCCATTGACGTGGATCACCTGGTTCCCGAGTACCGGGAGAAGAAATGCAAGTTCGTCAGTGAGTTCATTCCCCTGTTCCAACAGGGCTTTCGCTTGGATATTCGTATCCATATTCTTTCATGAGTTGTTTGAGTCCATCGTACGTGTACCCGGGGTATCCGAGCATATAGAGCATCACGTAGTTCTGGATGGTCCAGTTATCGACTTTTTCCATTGAGAGTTTTTAGGAATTTGTCAAGATCATGTCCTCCGGAATCCTCGTCCTGCAGCATGAGTTGCTGCACGTAGATGAGGAAATCCCGTACTTCCGTGGATGATACCCGGAGATTCAAGAAGTTATCAAAGAGATAGGGCAGGTGCATGTAGGTGCCGTTGTGGTCCCGCACATAGTCAACAATTTTAGCCATGATTACTGCTAATTCAGCAGCATCCGGCTTATACCCTTTCTTAGGTGGTTGCACCTGTGGCGGAGCTTTGGCGGCGACGCGCGGATTTCCCCAGGCTTCATCTACCTCGATTACGTAATCCATGAATCTGGGAGAGCTCTCTACATGAATGTGGTAGACACGCTTTCCTCGCAGGACAAGGGCATGTTGCGGGTAATAGTAGAGGAGGTTTGCAAGTTCTTTATAGCTAATGTTTTCGAGGTCGGCGACATCATAATCCATATCGTAGAACTTCAAACATTCCAGCTTACTTGCAAACTCCGTTACATGCGAATAGGGGAGAAATTCCTCCTCATGTTTTGTCAATTTGAAGCCGGTTGCTGCCACCAGCGCGGCAACAGCTTTTTTGCTGTCCTCCGGTGAAGCCGGTGGAACTCCGTCGCGGTAGATGTCCATAGCATCACGCAGTTACTTCCAGTTGCTTCTCTACAATGACGCCTTTGTCCGTATCATCATCGATGATGGCACTAAACGTCACGGAGATCTTGTTGGTTTGCCCGGCAAGCCACCACAGGTCGATCTCGATAGCTCCGTTGGCAAACCGTCCTTTTGGGGAGATCTGCCCCAAGATATACTCCAGGCCTTTAAGCAAAGACAGCTTCACTTGTGTGATCATATTATCCTTCCTATATCTCTTGCTTTGCGGCAGGAGTGTAGTCGGGATACCATCAGCTCTTGCCGTCTTCGGATCCTCGTCATCCATTTCGCAGCTAATCAGGATGTCGCTGATATGTTTAGCTACCATAGTTTCAAACTTTCCAAAGGAATAGAAGTCCTTAGGAAGCTTCATCGTATACTCAGGTTTGCCTACATGCTCAATTTTCATGCTAGCAAACTTCTTCGGATTCTTTTTCGCACACGTTACAATGAACTTGTGCTGTCTGACATTTACATCACTCATTTTCCGTTTTCTCCATACGGGTTAATAAAGGCACCTGCCGGGTCAAGGTCGGTAAACTCGACGAAGCAGGCAGGCTTGGTTTTACTCTTTGGGTCAAACGCGCAGATCGTCGTATGCCCCGGCGTTTTGCCCTCGAGCACAACAGGGTAACAGTCGAGTATCCCGGACATGTCGTTGATGATATCGGCAATGGTGCCGGATACTTGATGTGCCTTCAATCGATACATAGCCCAGCCTGTTATCTTAGCGGGACACACGGCGTTGAGCTCAATCATGAAGTCCTTAAAATGCTCATAGTTATACAATTGAATGGCTGTGCGCTTTGTATCCGGCGAGTCAATTTCGCCGAACTGCAGGCGGCCTTCCAGTTCGCCTTCCTGTTCATCAAGCGTCAGGTCGGCGAAAGGCTGCCAAAGGTAGCGCACCTCATCCGCCGGGAAATGCATGCGCTTTGCCCAGTGCTTATTTGCGTGATCTCCTAGACTACTCATGGCTGGTATTGGCTAACCACTCCTCCCGGCATTTCTCCGAGCAGAAGTGGTGTTCCGATTGTTCTGACAGGTACATTGGCCCGTCGTCATCTTCATCGACCCCATCCTCCAGCCAGCCGTCTTCGCTGGCGTAGTTGGTGA
>CANQOR010000085.1 GCA_947625535.1 uncultured Bacilli bacterium | reverse complement strand
AGCGAGGGGGCCGGGGAGGTCACGGTGAGGAAGATCATCCGGGCGCTGGGTGTGACGAACAGGGTCTTTTACAACCGCTTTCACAACGTGGATGAGGTTCTGGCCATCGTCTACCGGGACATGGCCTTCAGGATGCGGGAGAGTATTCTGGACCGGTTTGACCCGGAGGGCGACTTCTTCGGGCAGATAACGGACATCGCCGCCGGGACGCTTGTTCTTTCGTATAAGCTGAAGCTGGGCTTGAACCAGTACGTTTTCAGCCGGGACAGTGTGTCGCCGGAGAATTTCCGCTGGTGGCGGGAGCGTATCAGGGAATATATTGAGCTTGGGAAAGAGAAGGGCGTGGCAAAGCCGGAGCTTGACTCCGATGCCATGAGCTATGCCATCTGGTGCTTCATTCGCGGCTACAACGCCGACGCGCTGGCCCGGGAGATACCCGAGGATGAGGCACTGCGGGGCTTCCGCTACTCCTTCGGCGTGCTCCTGGACGGGATGAAAGCCGTATAAAATACATAGCGCCGCCAGGCGGCGCTGTGTTTTGACCATCTCAGCACACGGTGTGCTGAAAAATAGTAAGGAGGTAGCGCGTGAAAAACGACACTTTCACTTCGCTTACGGACCCCGTCAGAGTCCAGCGGATGTTGAAGCTCATGTGGGGAATGAAGCTGAAGACCATGGAGGAGAACCCGGACAGCCGGCTGCTTCCCGCGGACCGGTATCTCAATGAGCTTATGATGGAGACGATGCTGAAGCCCCTGCAGGCTCCGGACTCCGCCGCCGTGGTCAGTATTTTCCTGCCCTGTGAGCTTTTGCAGGAGGCGGGGCTTTCGCCCTACAACGTGGAGAGCTTCTCCTCCTATCTGTCCGCCTCGCATATAGAGCCGGGATGCATACGTCAGGCGGAGTCCTCCGGCCTTTCGGAGACGCTTTGCAGCTACCACAAGATCTTCATCGGCGCCGCCGAGGCCGGGGTACTGCCGAAACCCCGGTGTATCATCTACACCTCCCTGGCCTGCGACGCCAATCTAGTGACCTTCGAGAGACTGGCGAAAATATTCAACGTGCCGAAATTCGCGGTGGACGTGCCGGCGCGGCAGGATGAAGGCAGCGTAAAATATGTAGCGCACCAGCTTCGGGAGCTTCGCGCGTTTTTGGAGGACGTGACTGGCCGTGAGATCGACGAGGACGCTCTTAAAGAGCGTACACGTAGAAGCCGCAGGACGATGGAGAACTCGGCGCGGTTTCACGCTCTGGCCTCCGACAGGTACATACCCTCCGAGCTTGTGACCCACCTCTACGCCGGCATGGCGGGAAATTTTCTGCTGGGGACGGCGGAGGAGGAAAAATACACCAGGATGCTCCTGAAGGATGTGGAAAGCGCCCCAACGAGCGGCGGAAAGCGGCTCTACTGGGTACACACCATCCCCTTCTGCCGTGGGGAAGGCGCTGAGCTTTAACGGTGAGGCCGGGATCGTGGGGTGCGACTTCACCCAGTTCAACGAGACGTTCCTTGACGTCTTTGACCCGGAGACGCCCTTTGAGTCCATGGCGAAAAGGCTCGTCTACCATCCCATGAACGGGAGCGTCATGAACAGGATCGACATGGCCCTGAAAAACGCCCAGGCCCTGAAGTGCGACGGGGCCGTGTGGTTCTGCCACTGGGGCTGTAAGCACACCTTGGGCGGGGCGCAGCTGGCCAAAAAGCGCTTTGAGGAGGCAGGGATGCCGCTTCTCATCCTGGACGGCGACGGCTGTGACAGGAGCCATGGCGGCGAGGGCCAGACCGCCACGCGCTTAGGCGCTTTTCTTGAGATGCTGGGAGGTGTGGGACATGAGTAAGGTACACTACATCTGCAAGTATACGCCCGTTGAATTGCTGGCCGCTTTCGGGGCGGAGTGCGTGAATCTGAACACCGAGCCCGCGGGCTTTGACCGGGCCGACGCGCTGGCCCACCCCAATCTGTGCGGCTTCGGCAAGGCGGTGATCGAGGAGGTGCTTATAGGGGACGTGCGGGAGCTGGTGCTGGTCAATTGCTGTAACTCCATAAGGAGCGTCACGGACATCCTTCGTAAGCAGGGCGGGCTCGACTTCCTTTACAGCCTCGATGTCTTGCACGGCGGGAGCGAGTGCGGGAAAAAGGAGCTGGCGAAGAGGCTCACGGAGCTTACAGATGCCTACGCCGAGCACACGGGACGGAGCTTTGATGTAAAGCTTTTTCGCGCGGCCTTCCGCGCGCCCGAGCGGGTACACGGAAAACACATCGCCGTCATGGGCGCCCGGATGGGGCCGGGGCTTTTTGAGATGGTGCGAAACACCATGCCGTACCCCGTGGAAAACCTGAGCTGTGTGAACAACCGCTCCGTCGGGACAGGGATGCCCCCGGAGACAGAGGACTTCGGCGCGCTCATGGAGTGGTACGCGGGGGAGCTTTTGACACAGCTTCCCTGTATGCGCATGCTGGACCACTCCGGGCGCAAGCAGATCTATAACGACCCTGACATCGCCGGGATCGTCTACCATACGGTGAAATTCTGCGATTTTTACAGCTTTGAGTACGCGGAGCTGAAAAACAACGTGAGAGCTCCGATCTTGAAGATAGAGTCCGACTACACCCTGCAAAGCTCGGGCCAGCTTCGCACGCGCCTGGAGGCGTTCGCGGAGAGCGTGGCCCCGCAACAATTTGAAAAGAAGGAAAAGGCCATGGGCAAAGGTTATTTCGCCGGGATCGACTCCGGCTCCTCCAGCACAGATGTGGTGATACTGGATCAGGGCAAAAAGATGGTGGCGGGCATCGTCCTGCCCACCGGGGCGGGCGCGGCCATCGGCGCTGAGCGGGCGTTGGAGGAGGCGCTGCGAGAGGCCAAGCTTACGCGGGAGGACATAGACGCCATCGTTACCACCGGCTACGGGCGGAGCGCCATCACCGTGGGGGACAGGGATATAACGGAGATCACCTGTCACGCCAGGGGCGCGCACTTTCTTGACCCCGATGTGCGCACGGTCATAGACATCGGCGGACAGGACAGCAAGGTCATAAGGCTCGACGAAACGGGCGTGGTGACGGGTTTCGTCATGAACGACAAGTGCGCCGCGGGTACGGGCCGGTTTTTGGAGATGATGGCCCGCACCATGGAGATGGACCTTGACAAAATGAGTCTCGCGGGGCTTGCATACAAGGAGGACATCACCATATCCAGCATGTGTACCGTCTTCGCCGAGTCCGAGGTGGTATCGCTCATCTCCCAGAATAAGGCCACCGACGACATAGTCCACGGGCTTGACAAGGCCGTGGCGTCCAAGATCCTGTCCCTGTCAAAGCGCGTGGGCGGGGAGGAGAAGTACATGATGACAGGCGGCGTGTCCAAAAACAAGGGGCTTGTCAAGGCCCTTGAGGAGGCCCTTGGAGTGGAGCTGGCGATCTCCGACAAGGCGCAGCTTTGCGGAGCGCTGGGCGCGGCGCTCTACGCCATGGAGCTTTGAAGGGAGGCCGAGAATGAACACTGTCGTAAAAGTATACTGCCGCGCTTTCCAGTTCTGCTTCAGGCTGGCGATCCCGGTGCTGCCGTACCGTGACCCGGAG
>CANQOR010000084.1 GCA_947625535.1 uncultured Bacilli bacterium | reverse complement strand
CATTTAAAAATCTCTCAAATCCTTATAAACAAAGGAATTGGGAGATTTTAGTCTTTTAAAACTGATAAATTCAAGATTATATATCAAATACATTTGTTCGTCAATAAAGGAATTAAAAAAAGAAATTACTCAGTAACTTCTTCTTTGTTCTTTTTAACAAATAGTAGTAAAGCTTTATGATATTCATCTTCGTTATCTAAAGGAACTATTTGGTTATCAGGGTGTACTTTACGAATAACTAGATTATCAGGATCTTCTTCGTTATTTAAATATAAATATGTTGTATTTTCGGTTTCTATTTCATCGATTACTAAGTAATCTAAATCATCTTCTAATGTAACATATTCAATCATTTCTTTATCTTCCATTTGAATCCTCCTTTTATCCTCTTCTAAAGCCAGATACTTTTTCTTCTTGTTCTTGCATTTCATCTAACATATTGATGTATTCAGCAGCTAATTCACGATATTTAGACATATCAACGACTATTTCACCATCTACTTCTTTACAAGCTCCACGAGCTTTACAATATGAAACAAAGCTATGATGATCAGTTATACCATCTCTATTTAAAGCTCTAAATAGTTCATCCATACATTTTATTGTACTAGCTTCATTCCAACCAATTTTTTTAGTAGCTCCATAAATAAAGGAATCAAAGTCAATATCTTCGTTATAAGCATCAGCTATTTCAGAATAGTTATACCAATATGTTCCTGGTTCTTGAGCAGGATATGTACCATCTCTTACAGCATCATAACCATATTCAACAGAACTATTTGTAGCAGTTACATTTTCCCAAGCATTTTTAACAGCATTACCACCAAGACCAATAGCTCCAACAGCTACTAAAGTTGCTAAAGCTCCGGCAACAAGACCTCTTTTAAGGCCCATTAAGTAACCTTTATTAGCACCTTTTTTATAACCACGACGATAGATAGCTCTTTTTTCATCCTCAGCACTTAATGGTTTAGTACTAGAATTCATTGAACGTTTATATTTATCAAAATCAGTGATATTTTCTTCCATAATCTCACTCTCCTATTTTAAATATACTACACATATTTTAGAGTGTCAAAACTCTTTTATTCAAGTATACAAAAAAGTGAACATTGTTCACTTTATTTATTACCTAAATTGGGAGAACCGAAATCATCTAAATGATCTTCAGTTACATAGACTTGATTATTTAAAACTAAGGAATTAGATGGTAAATTTTCCATTGTAAAATCATTATTTGGTATGGAAGTAGCTGGAACATATACTAAGTAATTAGCATTATCTCCATAAGTAGCTGTATTACCATAGCTATCA
This sequence comes from uncultured Bacilli bacterium, assembly GCA_947625535.1. Lineage (GTDB taxonomy): Bacteria > Bacillota_I > Bacilli_A > RF39 > UBA660 > Coprovivens. The sequence continues at coordinate 2,293 of CANQOR010000084.1, read as the reverse complement.
TTATTTTCACCATATAAATTTCCTGATGTTAGAGGATTACCACTTTGATCGTAAACAACCGCATCAGCATATGGGGTATTATTAAATGAAGATGAACTAAACATACTTAATTGTACTTCTTCATCAAAAAGATAAGCTTCTCTTCTAAAAGTATCATGATATGTTTTAAGACTATTACCGACTATTTCAGGTGGTAAATTACTATCTAATTGATCTAAATAGTTATAATAGTTAAGCATCATTTGGGCATAATGACCACTATATAAGTCCATACGTTGATTTTGAGCAAATTCACTATCTGAACTATATGCAGTATCAGATATTTCACCCATTGCGTAGTTGGCCCAACTAATTAATAGAATATCACTAGCATCAGTAACTGTATTTATATGTTCGACTACTGCTATATTAGTTGGTTCTGGTTTATTAGCAAGACGAATAGCACCAAAAGCAATTAATGCTGTAAGACTGGCAGCTGTTATAAAAGCACCAATACGACGATTACGTTGTAATTTAAATTTACGACGTCTATTTTCAATTCTTTCATTATGTTCATATTCTCTAATACGTTCTAAAGATCCTAGATGATAATTAAAAGGACGATATTCAGCAGTATGAACATCATATGTAATATCTCCTATTGATTGATTATATTTACCTATAAAAACATAACCACGTTCATTTTCATCTATTCTTTCAACATCTAAACCATATGTTTCTTTAATAAATTCTGTTACTCTTTGTAATGATTTATCAGATAAGTTATATCTATTTGTATAAACAAAATTAACTCCATCATTATTTCTTTGCATATTATCACCTATATCTTCTACTATAAAAATTATATAATATTTTTATGACTATTTCAATACAGCTTCGACGAAGTCAATATGTGCTTTTTTTATTATAACTTGATAATTAGTATTAGGTTTTAATTCTTGATTGACAACGACTTTTAAGAAGTTTTCAGTATGACCAATAGATTTATTATCATTTACTTCTTCAATTAAAACAGTTACTTCTTGATTAATAAATTTTTCGTTATAAGCAAGCTGTAAAGACTCATCAATATTAATTAATTTACGAGCACGTTCTTTTTTAATATTATTAGGTATTTGGTTATCCATAGTTGCTGCTTTAGTACCTTCTCTAATACTATAAGGAAAAACATGAATTTTACTAAAACCAACTTCTTTACAAAAAGCAATACATTCTTCTAAATCTTCTTCGGTTTCACTTGGAAAACCAACGATAACATCTGTAGTTAAATTTATATTAGGTCGAGCATTTTTTATTTTATTTATTTTATCTAAATATTCTTTTTTAGTATATTTACGATTCATTAGTTTTAAGATTCTTTCACTACCGGATTGTAAGGAAATATGTAAATGACCACATAGTTTAGGATTAATAGCTAGTTCATTTATGAATTTATCTGTTATTTCAGTCATTTCAATACTAGAGACTCTTATTCTTTCTAAAAGTTCTATTTTAGATAGTTCTTCTATTAAATCAGTTAAATCATAAGAATTAGTTTCTTGGCCATAAGCACCAGTATTAATACCAGTTAAAACTATTTCACGATGACCCATTTTAACTAGTTCATTTACTTCTTCTAAAACATCAGACATTTTTTTACTTCTTACACTTCCTCTTACATAAGGAATTATGCAGTAAGCACAATAGTTATTACAACCATCTTCGATTTTAACAAAAGCTCTAGTTAAATCATTAAATTCTTTTACACACATATTTTCAAATTCTAAATGACGAGTATTATAAAATTTAATATATTTATCATGATTTTTTTGATAGTTAGTAAGTATTTCAACTATTTTAGATTTATCTTTATTACCAATTAAGATGTCAATATCTAAATCATTTAAAGTTTCACGTTTGTTTTCAGCTGTACAACCACATACCATTAAAATACACAATGGATTAACACGACGAACACTACGAATCATTTTTTTAGATTTATTATCAGCTGTATTAGTTACACTACAAGTATTGATAATAACAATATCACTTTGTTTATAGTCTTCTTCATATTCATAATGAGCTTTTAAAAGGGTTTCTTTCATAAATTCTGATTCATAAGAATTTACTTTACAACCAAATGTAATAATTGAAAATTTCATATACATCACCTAACCAAGAGATTATATCATAAAAAAAAGCAATCAGAAAGATTACTTTTAACTTTTAGATACAAGTGCTAATTTTTATTTGTAAGTCAGTTTTATAGTTTAAAACTGAAATAAGTGTGATTATAATAAATTTTATGTTTCCT
>CANQOR010000083.1 GCA_947625535.1 uncultured Bacilli bacterium | reverse complement strand
TATAATGAACGACTTTTTTTATAATATAATTTTTTCTAAAAATTTAAATAAAAGAACTTTCCTATAAGATAAAAAAATAGTAAATTTTATAATTTACTATTTGTGTACCAATTAATGTTTTTAAATATTTTTTTAATTTAGAAATGTTTCACGATATTTATTTTCGCCCGTTAAGATGGAATGTTCTAAGACTTCTAAACGTAAAGGAATTTTAGCATTTTCTATTCGATGCATTAAACTTTCTTTATACTTAGGATATTTTAAAATTAAACGATATATTTTTAAATATTCTTCTAGTAAGTCAAGCATGGTATCTTCACTGATTGGTAATGTTACATTACTATTAGGAACAATACGATATGTAAAGAATGATTCATTAAAGTTAGTAAATGTTTTAGATGCACATAAGGCTTCTAAAGTAAATGATATATCTTCATATCTTTTACATTCTGGAAAAGAGATATTTTTTATTAGTTCTCTTTTAAAACATTTTGTAGGACATCCTAATAGGTCAGTATTTGCTATACGTTCTTTTAGGGAACAATTATCTTCAGTCATATAAACGTACTCTCCAGTACTTCTTTTTTTAGTAAAGTCTAAGAAGATTATATCTTCATCTTTAATTATGTTAGCTAACTTAAAAAGGGATAAATTAGAAGTTAGATAATCATCACTATCTAGAAAGATAATGTAATCACCAGTTGCTTCTTTTAAACCACAATTTCTAGCGCCACCTGCTTGTTTACGATTAGTTTTTAAAAGTTTATTAACAGGGAACTTACTAATTTTCTTTAAACTATCATCTGTACTACCATCATCGATGACGATTACTTCGTAATTCTTATAAGTTTGGTTATAAATACTATTTAAACATTCAGAAATATAAGGACCTTTATTATAGTTAGGAACAATAAAAGTAAATTTAATATTATTCATTATTTTTTCTCCTTTATTAAGTTTAAGCAATAATCAAAATATTGTTCAAACTCTATCTTTATTTTACCACCATCATATTCTTTAATGCTATTCATATTTTCAAGAGATAGTTCTTTTAAAATATGACGATGTTTATAAAGATAAATAATTTTCTTTTTAAGTTTTTCTTTTATTAGTTCATCTTTTTTACCATTATGACGATTGCCAATAATATATTTTTGTTCTAGAGGTCCTAATGCTTCTTTTACTACTCCGACATCGGTAGTTATAATAGGAACACCTGAATACATTGCTTCCAAAATTGGTAATGGAGTTCCTTCATGAATAGAAGTACATAAACATACATCTATTTCACTATAGTAAGTAAGCATTTCCTCGTGAGTTCTTATTTTATCGTTACGATCGGCATAATGTTCTATAATGTCATAACCTTCATTAATTAATTCTTTAATAACTGGTTTAATTATGGTATTTAGACCTTTTAAATCAATGTCATTTACTTTTCTAGCACTATTACCTACCCAACCAATAATAAATGGTCTATTTAAATTATTAAATCTAGTTAAATTAAGAGGTTTTAAATTTGTATAGTCAATAAGATCATGAACTACTCCATATGGTTTATGATACTTTGTTATCTTTAGATATTCATTATATAATTTTTTAGAAGTTACATAATAGAAAGATGTATATTTATTAAATATATTTTGATATTTATTTATATTTTCTTTATCTAAATATAAGAAGTCATAAACTCCAGTAGATAGTTTAGAACTTATTTTTTTAAGATATTCATTATAATCATATGAATGAGTTATTACTTGATTTTTAAATTCTTCTGTTTCTAAAAGTAGTAATGATTTACGCCAAAAGATATGTAGTAAATCGCAATCTAAATTGCGTTCTAAACAATTAAAGAGATTTTCTGGTTCACTATACATATCAAAATAATCAAGACGAATATCATACTTATAAGATAATTCTTTTTGGATTTCTTTAGCTATTATATCGAAAGCCCATCCTTTAACATCACATATTAAACATATTTTAGGTTTTACTCGCAACATAGAAGACCTTTCTTTTTCATTCTTTGACGAGTTTCTAAGAAGTCATAAAATAATTCACGATTATATAACATTAAATATAAGCAAGATTTTTGAGATTCACTAAGAAGTGGTAATAGTTTTGATTCAATCTTTTTATCTTTCATAGTTTCGATAATAATATCAAAGATATGATTAGATTTAGTAGCTACAGTATCATAAGAACGATGAGCGATAACGTATTTAATACTAATACTTATTATAGATTCAATTAAAGCATATAGATTATATACAATATAGTTAGAATGATTTTGTAAGACATCATTATAACGATATAAAGCAACATCTAAGAAGTCATTTAAGTTTTTTTCAGAACATGTTGCTGTAATACTATTTTTTCTTTTTAAGTATTTATAACAGACTTTGTCAACATAAGCTATTTTATTTACGTGTTTAGTCATTTCATAGGTGAATAAAACATCTTCGTAACTAATTTTTTCTTTAAATAAGCAACTATTAAATAGTTCACGACGGTATAATTTAGTACATATATAGTTTTTAAAACTATGACGTAGTAAAACTTCTTTAAGGATAGTATCTTTGTTATATACATGTAATTTTGAATTGTGATAAATTTCTCCTATATCATTACTTGTTACTATCTTATAACCATTTTCTCTAGTCATAGTTAAAGCTACACTAGCTACATCACAATTTTGTTTAGTAATAGCTTTTATTAATATTTCACAGAAGTCTTCGCTTAATTCATCATCACTATCTATAAAAGCTATAAATTCACCTGTACTAAGTTTTATACCTAGATTTCTAGTTGCTGATAAGCCTTCATTTTCTTTATGAAATACTTTTATTCTTGAATCTTTTTGGGCATAATCATCGCATATTTTAGGAGATTTATCAGTAGAACCATCATCTATTAGCAGTATTTCTAAATTTTCATATGTTTGTTTTAATATACTTTCTATACATTTTTTTAAATATTTCTCAACATTATAAACTGGCACAATAAGACTAATCTTATTCATAATTGTTTACCATTATTTATCACCATTTTTTAAATTTGTGTCGATTATTATTAAAATATCGGCACTGAGTTAATGCTATCATATTTAAAGAATAAATGCAAATAAAACCTACTATTTAGAAAATAGCAGGTCTTGTTTATTTAGTTATATCTTCTCTTTTAATTTCTTTAGATATCTCGTCTTGTAAGATTTTAGGGTGATTTAGAAGGTATTGCATTAATTCTATAGACTTAATAAAGTAAAAGCCATCAGCTATACGTTCATCAATAGTAATACCAAAATCACAATAATATTTAGTTTCTTTATCTTCTTTTTCTTCTTTTATTTCACCAATTGTTATTAAACCAGAACATGTACCAAAATCAGTTACATTATGATATATTCCTCCACAATGTAATGATCCTATATTAGATATAATCATACTACTATAGTAGATATTATCAGCAATTAAGGAAGATGGTAAAAGACCATGAGAATCAAACCATTTTAGTAAACTAATTAATGGTACTCTAATTAAGTTAGGTAGTTTACCTAGAATTTGTCTATCTCGTGCATAATAGCACCAACTAGAAATATAGTAGATTTAATTCATTATAAAGGTACTATCAATAATAA
>CANQOR010000082.1 GCA_947625535.1 uncultured Bacilli bacterium | reverse complement strand
TTGAGTATTTGCGCGAACAAGGCTTTGTCGCCGCAACATCTACACACCTAAGCAAAATTGCGGCAGCAGTAGAGAGTGGGAAGCGTTATTGCGGCTACAAGTGGAAAGAAGTTGTAGTAGATATCGAACAATCATTACACGACCAACCACTGTCAGGGACCACTTATACCCAACCCTCTATGTATGTACAACGTAGTTACTCCGACGAACGTGACGCGGCGAACCAAGCTATGGCGGCACAACGTGCTGAGAACTACGAGAATGCAATGGGGTTAAAAAGCGCGCTATACCATGATTTGCCAACCTTAGTCACTGAGGCTCAAGTGCGCGCAGCCAACGCAGTTGACGAATACACGTACCACCTTGGTTTAATTACTGAGAGTGGTGTTTTGGATTGCGCTGATTTGGGGCAGTTAGTAAATTATACCCAACAACCTTTATTGCGCGCTGATTTAGAACAAATTATAAAAGAAAGAAAGTTCGGGCAATATAAAATTGTTATTCACCCTGACTTTTTACCATATTTAGAAAAGGAGTTAAAGAATTTTGGATAATAACGAAGTAGAACTACATGCTACACCACACTATTGGTCAAGTATAAATGTGTTTGTGAAGAAATTAAATGAAGAAGCAGAACTGCCCACTTATGGAACCCAAAGTGCGGCGGGAGCTGACCTATATAGCACCCAACATTGTTTCATTCATCCACGTGAAACCGTAATGATTCACACTGGATTGGCAATTGCATTACCAGAAGGTACGGTGGGATTAGTTATGGCCCGCAGTGGGTTGGCGACTAAACGTCATCTGGCACCTGCAAATAAGGTTGGTGTGATTGATAGCGATTACCGCGGAGAATTAATAGTAGCATTGCACAACCATGGTGACTACACCGAAGAGATATTTGTAGGTGAACGTATTGCGCAGTTATTGGTCATGCCTTATTATAAAGTCATGTTCACCGAAGTAGATTCTCTAGACGATACTGAGCGTGGTGTGGGTGGCTTTGGTTCCACGGGCGTTTAACGTAAATTTGGCGGTGGTCTAAATTTGATTTTTAGCTTAAATTGCTGTATAATATAGGTGTAAAAAGATGGAAGAGAGAATGTTTTGTTCTTGTTGCGAGAAAATAGTTGACCCAGACCACATTGTTTGGGGCGAATATTGTAACCATTTGATGCCATTTTGTAGCATTCTTTGCCGTGATTGGTATATTGATTGGTTGAAAAGTACCAATACTCAATATGTTGAAAAATTATGGCGAAGCTAAAAATTGATTTTTATCGTAACTTATAGTATAATATATATAGAAAATGAGTCAAGGAGATATAAAAATGGTTTGGTGTTGTGATTATTGCGGGCGCGAGCTTGACGGAGTCGGTATCGATACTCCTTACGGACATTTTTGTTGCCAACGTTGCGCGGATAATGCGGAGATTGACGAATTACAAAGCGATTCTCATAACCCTTACGGAGATGAAGCGGAATACGAGTTTTGGGCAAGCCAAGACTTGGGCGGCGAATACGATGAATATATGGACGACGAAGGCTGGTGGGACAGCGGCGCCGACGATGAATATTAAATCGTAAAATGCGGCGAAGTTAAAAATTGATTTTTATCGCGATTCTTGATATAATATATATAGAAAATGAACGAAAGAGTTCTTCACAACGATATTTAATATTATAGATTTATTTTTGAGAATTGTGTTCAGACTTAATTTTGACAACAGCTCAGAAATATGATATAATACAAATATAAAAATAAAATAATAATATTAAAGGAGTTTCAAAGTTACTATGAAGATTCAGACCATTGCATTGACCAACGAAGAGGGTAAGCGTCAGGTGAAGATTGCCAACGGTGTGCGCGCACAGATGATTGAGAAGATCACGCGCGTGCTTATGAACGAGGGGCTGGAGGTTGTTAAGGCTGCCAACGGTGATCTCGCTATCACGACCTGTGTGGACGCAGGTTCGGGCAACACGTTCTACACCCGCCTTGCTGTGTCGCTTTCCGACAAGCCTCTTGACGCCAAGACCGAGAAGAAGAGAAAGGTGAAGACCGAGGACGAGACCGTCATTCCCGAGCTGTTCGCGGATGAGGACGAAGACGTCGAGTAACCATTAATCGGTTATAGTTAGTGAGTAAATAGTAAATAGAAAGGGAGGGGCAGTGCTCCTCTTTTTCTTTTTAGTTTTCATAAATTTGCAAAATGCGGCAGTTTATGTTATAATATAAATATAAAAGAATATGAGAGGTATATTATGCGCATTGAACATCATTGCGAAATTTGCGGCCGTCCACTCCCCAGCTTAACCGAAGCCAGAGAAGTCACATTAGATTTTAAGCATGGCGACGAAGTATGCTACAGCAAAACGTACTATGTATGTAAGAATTGCGATTCATTTTGGGATGGTGACTTTTTAACCAGAGAAGCAACCAACCATATACGCACGGAACAAGAGTATGGCTTGTAAAGATGTAGTAAATGTATATAATAGTTTTGGCGGAGTGTTATATGGGATTTTTCCCAACGTAGGTGAGGCGGCGAAAGCTATTGGGGCGACCAAGTCTGAAGTTCAACTGGCATTGCAAACAGGTGAAGTAGTGAACCATAGGTTGGTGGGTTATTATTATGCGCGACCAACGTCGTCCACAGCTAACAAAATACAGCGTTTAGATAGTAAAGGTAATGTCGTTGGTGGCTGAAAAACAATAGTGGCTGCGGCGGCCGCTGTGGGTATTCACAGAAATACTATTGGTGCATGTATCAAAAGCGGCAAACCAGACTATCAAAACTACTATTGAAAAAAATTGTAAGGCTATATGAAAATTTGCAATTGCGCGCGATTTACGATATAATATACGTACAATATAGGTTGACGGAATGACGTGATATTATGCCGCCAATTTAGGTTAATGGAGAGAATGGAATGTTGTGTACATTTTGTTCTCTCCTTTTTTGTTATATAGGGAGAATGGGCTTATGTCTGTTCTCCCTTTTTTATTTGGAGGAATTTATGAATAACTTGTACAACAATTTATACCAACCTTATGCATCTTATATGCCGCGACCATACGATATTGGTAATCGTTTCGGGATGAATGAACAAATTAAATGAGTACTAGGCGTAGAGAATGCTAAATCATATCCATTGCGGCCTGGCGATAGTGTGATACTAATGGACAGTGAACAGTTACGCTGTTATGTAAAAACGTGCGACGTAAATGGTATGTGTAATTTGAAAGCGTATGACTTAATCGAGCCGATTGAACAGGCTCCAACGGCCGCAGCACCTACGATAGATACAAGCCAGTTTGTCACACGGAAGGAATTACAAGAGGTTCTTCAACCACTTCAGGCGGCGACCGAAGCCAAGAATAAAAATTTATTATAAGAGGTAATATATGAATCCTATATATAACATGATGATGGGGTCAATGGCAAATAACAATCCTATGTTACAGACACTTATTGCGGCGTACAAAAGTGGTGGCAATCCTTTAGCTGTAATACAAAGTATGGCGGGCAACAATCCAGGAGCACAAGAAATGTTGTCACTATTGCAAGGACATACTCCGCAACAAATGGAACAAGTATGTCGTAATATATGTAAACAACGTGGTATAAATTTTGA
>CANQOR010000081.1 GCA_947625535.1 uncultured Bacilli bacterium | reverse complement strand
GACTATGACCGCATAGCCGCATCGGTGGTAAGATTCAGAACGATCGTACCGCTTCGCAGTTGTTCAAAAAAGTTCCGGTTTAACTCCGAAAAAATGGAACATTCGCCCCTCCCAATCCGCTGAATTCTCGGCGGGTCCGGGAGGGTTTTGCTTTCTTTCCTGTTTTTTCTCCTGCTCTGCTCATTCCTGTCGCTCAGTTCCCATAAAAGGGGGCTGTAGCTCAACTTTCGTTTTGCTCAACTTTCGTTTTGCTACAGCCCCATGGTGACAATATTCAGATAAGCAAATGTTATGAGAATACCATAGCAATCCTATCGACTGATGTCGCTTAAAAGGTGTGTTTATAAGGTAAAAGAACATATAGCCCTTCGCACATTTGCTATTTGAAGAGCTTCATCGAAAGCTATTAGGAAATATAAAAAATGCGCATTTAGACAAAAATAGAAATTGAAATGACGTCTATTTAACTTAACGGGTTCAAATATGTATCAATTACTGGCAACACACCGCACTTTGTATTGAATGTAAAACTATAAATCTTCGTTTTTGATGAAGTATATTAATTCACTTATTTTAATTATGAAATAAACGTGATTCTTTTCAAAACATTCCTAAACCAAAACCAAAACAGGATTCTCAAAACATATGTGCGCGCGATTATCTTTAACCTTTTTCTGAGTATTTTTTATTAGATATTAGTACGATGATTAGCAAAAAAACAATGTATATTGATGATAATGCAAAACTGACACTTCGTTGTTGTTCCAAAAAGTAAGCAGATGTAAACAACGATTCACATAAAACAGCGACAATACTGCTCAGCAATCCTATAGAGCGTAAAGTGCTAGTTGTCTTTTGTGGGGAATCTGTTCTCTTATACCCCGCAATCATCGTAAAATCATTTGAATTAATACTGCTACGAAATCCAACAAAAATGATAAGTTGCATAAACATAATAAAAAGTGGGCAAACTAACACACAGAAAAAATGAACCAAATGAAGAAAAGCGCATATTAGATGAGCTGTTGTAAGTAAAATAATAACAACAACTAAAATACTGTTTATCATATACTTTCTCCTTGTTTTATATTTTTCATTATTTACTTTTTGATCGAACATATCATTAATATCGAGCCCGAAGACTTTTCCAATTTCTTGCAACATATTTGCGCCTGGAATAGTCCGTCCGCTTTCCCAACTTGAAATCGTTTGCCTCGAAACGCCTATACGATCTGCCAGTTCTGCTTGGGATAGATGATTCGCTTCTCTTAATCTGAAAATACGCGTACCAAGGTCTTCCATATTTTGTTCTCCTATCTTTTCTATGTACTATGCTTATATTATATTCCAAGCCTATAAATAATCAAGAATAGATATGTGGAACACACGTCAAAAACTGTTGCACATATGTTGCATAAAGCCAATCATTTTCTTTTAGTTCAGTTCAAGGACAATAGTTCTCTTTTTTTAATGTTCTCGCTTTTGGACAAGCACTCGTCCTTGTTGAAAACTCATAGTGAAATCTTCCGTCCCATCGAAGATGCTGTCATGAGAAATCACAAACATTAAACAATTTGTAATCGATTGATAACGTATAAGTGTTTGAGAAATGAGAAGCTTGTTCTTTTCATCTAAAGCAGATGTTGGCTCATCTAGTATTAATATGGACGGGCGATGAATTAGCGTCCTTGCTAAAGATAGTCTCTGTTTCTCGCCTTCTGATAGTTCGACCCCCTTATACCCTAAAAGAGTGTTTTCCTTTTGCGGCAAACGTTTAATAGTTTCTGTTAATCCGACAGATTCTATTGTTTTCCAAAAGACTTCATTATCAATATTTCCAGATAGGAATATATTTTTTAATACAGTATCACTAATCAAAACCGATTTTTGGGTAAGAAAGCATATACCTGTACGTAGACTACTATATTCAAAATCTGCAAGATCATTATGATCCACAATTATTTTCCCGGAAGAAGGTGTCAAAAGTCGTGATAACAATTTTGCAAAAGTCGTTTTTCCTGATCCGCTTTCGCCTTTTATAAGAACAAATGCACTTTTTGGAAAAACAAACGAAAAATTACTGATTATATTATTCTCATAATCATAAGAAAAGTTCAGATTAGAAAAAACAAGCCTATGCTCAATTATAAATGGAGTGTTCCCACCATATTCTTCATCACGATATACGGTGTAATATTCTAAATAGCGATTAAAACTTACTCTGGTTTCCTCAAATCTCAATAATGTCTCTATGATTGAAGATAACGGTGTATATAAGGAACTAGATAGCATAAAAATGCCCATAAAAGTTCCTACTGTGAGCTGTTGAGTGCTTGATAATTTGGCTCCAAAAAAATAAGTCCCAAAAGCCAAAATTGATTTAAAAGGGAAATAATTGTGCTATATAAAGATGTAAGAACACTGTTCTTTTTGACTACTTCGTTAAGCACACTGTACTTTTGTTTGAACTCTTTACACGAGTAATCCTCTAACCCGAATATCTTTATGGAATCTATTATTTGAAAATGCGTTCCTATATCCGTAGCAATATCCTGTTCTTTAGTTCGCAAGGATGAAAAAGATTTTCGCACTGGACGCCGAAAAAGAAGAGTAATGGAAATTTGTACTATGGTAAAAAACAAAATGTATGCAGTCAAAACTGACGACCAGCGAAATAAGACAAATGATATTGCACAGACTGAAAATACACTGACTGGCATAGTAATCATAATTGAATAGAAATATCCAGTCATTACGCTCGTATCTTGAAATAAGCGGTAGAAAGCATCGTTGGGTCCGAGACGGCAGAGATAATTATATGGTGCTCGTTGCAACCGGTCAAAAAAATCAAGTTTTACATTGTTGGAAAACCGAGTGTAAAATTTGGCGTTTAGATATGTGTATAATATTGACACAACGGAATTGAATAAGTAAAGAGGAATAATTATTATGATTGTCGAATACAAAAATGTGATGTCAAGCGAAATAAACACGTTGTTGACTATATTTTTGCTTAGCGTTGCGGTTAATAAAGAGAACAAAGACATTAACATCATGAGAAACATTAAAACTACTAATTCTCTTTTTTTGGTTGTCTTATTTAACATAAATTTGATAAATGTGCGAAAGGAATTAATCATAAAACACCTCGTGTATACCATTCTATCTATGAGCTATTATTATGATATAAATAGTAAACAGAATCATCAGTCACTCATTTTATGTAAGGAAAAGTCCTGCGATTGAAATGAGAGAAGCATTTCGTTCGCTTTGCTATATTCGGCAATGCCAACAAAAGGAGTAATAATTTTGTATACCAAAGAATCAGAAAACTGTTGACCCTTTATATCCACTATTTTGAAAAATAGTGTTGAAAAACGAAAATGTGTATTATCATATAAAAGTATTTTATTACTATTTTTTGAAATTCTCGGCAAGAGCAAAAGTGCCTGAAGCAGAGAACACGCAGGCTCGTCGGTAAATCCTCTATATTGACTAGCATAGATATTGGGAGTAAAACACTTGCCTAGAGAATATGAAAAACTTTCTATTTTCAAATGATTTCTATAGCTTTGATAGTTTTTAATGCAACAAGTCTCTTTATGAAATTGTATCTCTTCCTGAACAATAAAAGATGAGCAAGTTGAATCTGCTTTCTTCGTATTAATTTGGATTTTGTCATCAAATAGAATTATTTGCTTGGTATAGTATTCTCCTTTGTCAAAGCAAGAATATATCTGTTCAATTTCCGTATTCATAGACAACTCCTTAGAAAATCGGGGATAGCAAAATGCTATCCCCTCTCATTTTTTAGCCGCAACCAGCGCCAAGAGCTGCATACCAAACTGCAGCACCGACCGCTATAGCTGCTCCTGCGGCATAAGCATATCCAACGCCTACATACGCGCCAGCAGCAATAACAACGGCTAAGACGATAGCAAG
>CANQOR010000080.1 GCA_947625535.1 uncultured Bacilli bacterium | reverse complement strand
TTTATCAACAATTTTAAATTTATCTTCAATTTTTACGGTTTCAATATATTCAAATTTATCCCCACAGGATTTTATATTCTCTGATTCTTTCAAAAACTTTTTGGCATTTTCAGTGTCTATATCGCAATCCAAAGACGAATGAACCATATACAGATATAAAAAAGTCTTGGCATAAAGTAATTGATGAAGCAAAAATAAAAAACTTTAGATTTCATGATTTACGTCACACAGTAGCTACTCGTATGGTAGAAAAAGGCATAGATTTACTTGTTGTTATGGACATCTTAGGACATACCAAAATTGAAACAACTATGCGATATGCTCATCCTGTAACAGAAAGGAAACAAGCTGCAATAAATATCTTAAATTCTTATATATAATAATGAATATAGATATAAACTTGTTGTCATTATATTTAAAAATGGTCTTTTTATTTAGATAAATCAAATATAATCACTATAAAGTTTTCCTTATTCTTTTTAACAGGATATAATTCAAACATAAATTCCGACATATATACGACACAGATAAAAATTAACCATACAGATAATTACTCCCGATAAAGAATAAATCTTAAGATAATAATATGCATAAATAATGATATAGTCTTGTTTTTATGTTTATTGGTGTAACTTAAAATTAAAATAGCTGGGGAGAGACTCGAACTCTCGACCTCACGGGTATGAGCCGTGTTTAGAGGGTATTGTGGAACGAAAAATCAATACTTTTAGCCCTGTTGAATTAAATACTTATACCATGAATTAGCATATAAATGGGACACATATTGGACATGGTTTTAAGCATATATTTTCGAATGTGTGCTATTGACAAGCTATTTGTTGTTATGTTATTATGAACATGTTCGTTAAAAGATGTTATAACGAACTGTAATTATGGAGAAAATTTAATGAGCATAGAGACAGAAAAGCTGATTTCAAAAAGAACAAAACTAATACTAATGCTTCCAAAGTTTATTGTAAGAAATCTTAGGACTTATGAAGAAAGAGGAGATATAGATTTAAACAGATTTGTGGAAACATCACTTAAAGAGCATAAGGAATATTATGTACCTTCTTCATTGCTTGGAAAATTCGGTAATTTCTGCTCTGATGAAACACTACCTATAGAAATTGAAATTTCTTATGCTCTTGCATTTGAGCTGGGGTTAAGATTTACAGTAGGGGATTACACTACAATATCCGATGTGGCTAAACAAGCATTAGGACATTCAATATCAATATTGATTGATGATTCCAATTTCTATGAAGTATATAAGAACGAGCCTATAGAATAGATAAGGAGGAAATAAAAGATGATAAGGCAAGAAAAGAACAAGAAAGAAAAGATGACAAGGAAAGAACTAAGTCAACATAAATATAACAATGCGGATGATGAAAGAGTCAAAGATACTGTACATCATTCATCATGTATAAATAACATATTTCCTGTGGAAGATAATTTACATGATAATCAAAATAAACCAGCATTGAAACAAGCTATTTATGGTTTTAAAGAAGTTTCGCTTTCATTTAGTTCACTTAACATCAATAGAATACTTAAAGAGTATAAGATTACTTTTAAAGATGCAGAATTTACCTTAGAAAAATGTGGTAAAAGTAAACCTAACATTATTGATACAGAAGTAGAACGAATAACTACGAGTTATATAAATAATGCAGAAAGTGGAAGTAATGACATGGTTATAGCAAAAAGTTTCATTGACTTGTGGAAACAAGGTAAAATAAACAAGGTTATTTCATACTATTTATCTATAGCTAATGCCAGAAACAAACTGCATTCCATTACAGTTGGCAAAAAGAATATAATATGCAACTTTAATGCAGATAATTACAGAAAATTGTATATCGGAGTTTATCCAGAAGATGATACGTTTGACTCTTTTAATTATAAAGAGCTATATATGTTAGAAGATAATGTCAGAGTATTTTGGAACTTATATATGCTTCTGGTGTTCTATCATATTTGCAAGATTAACAAAGATAATGAAGTTTCATTTTTTCATACATTCAGAGATATTGTGAATTTAGCTTTGATTAGCGGATTTAAAACATTTGCCCAGTTAGACCTTTCTTGTGATTATGGCACGTTATATCAAGAATTACGGGGAGTTAAACCTATAGACCAAAAGTATATAGTTGTTGAAGACATCACATCTAAGCAACTATTATGCTTCAAAATAAAGAACTCAGACTTTTTAACGGAAGCATATAAAGACCTATATTTTGGAGCAATGCCTATTCCCGATAATATTCTCCAAAAGAACAATTTGAAGAATGATAAACATATAGATATTCAGTTATGGCTGAAAAAGGGAACTAAAGATAAGTCAATGTGGTTAGAAACGGTATTTTCTGGTCAACATCCTATTGGTAGGGTATATAATAGTTTAACTGACCCTGATACAGTAATTAACTTTAAGAATATATTTGAGTATTGTCCACAAGTACTGAACCCTACAGCTTATTTGCTTCATCGAATAATAAGATACTCTAAAGATTTTCACAAAACATCATATTATACTGAAATTAAAGAATACTTAAAGCAATACAAAGGGAAAAGCAAACGTGGATTTTTGCCCAAAATACTGAATGTGATATTGGAAATATTGTATAACAAGTCGAGTGAAGCCGAATTTGAAGCCACTCTTAACAAATATTATAAAGAAACAGATACTAAGCAAAAGAGTGAAATTAAGGGTATATACAAGGAACTTAAAGCTCTCTTAAAACCGAAGGAAGTTAGAGCAATAGACACTTTTATAGAGGAACTGTATAAATATGCTTGGTAATGTACTCATTGATAAGCTACGTTTCTCTTTAAAAATAGATGGCAGCTTTAATCCTAAAGAGGTATTTCAAATCTTAGAAAACATAATGTCTCAACACTTTAGGGAGAATAATTATACTCTTAGCTATGATAAATGTTACTTTAGATTAACATTCACTCCCACGTTGTATCTTACTGATGTAAAAGCTATGGAAAATAAGCCTATATTGAATCTTGATATGATTGAAGAAAATACGTTGTTAGACTTGCTAACGCAAATACACAATGTAATGAGAGATAATGCTGTTGTTACTTGGATTGACCTTGCAAAGAATATAGTAACTGAGGAACAAACCTTGAATTACATTAAAGCCATGTCAAAACGACAATTCAAATACCCATACAAGAAAAACGAATGCACTTCAAAATGTGTCAATACTTCACTAATATTATCATCAGTCAAAAGAATGGATGAGGTAGATTGTAGAAATAAAAACCGACAAATAGAGCTATATTCCAAAATAGAAGAAATTCGAAGCAAAACCAAAACCCCTTTTGTTGATGATATATGGTTATCAAATGAGGAAATTGAACAAGTCCCGGAATCAAACTATAACAGAGAAACAGGGAGGTTGATGTTTTATGGTAAAGGTGGTTTGAATGACCTAAATTTGCTAAGATGTGAACAACGATATAAATATACTAAGAATATAAGCAGAATAACACGCTGTTTAACCGATTCTAAGAACACAACTAAGTTAACATTATCAATACTTATAGACCTTTTAGGCAAGGGAGAATTATATAATAAGTTAGATGAATTCTATACAAATGAACTAAAGAAGTATGTGTTCTATAATGATATTGAACCAAAACCAGACATAAAGCTAAATAAAAATGAACAAATGGTTTTAGATAAAATATCGGAGTTAGATACTGACATAAACGAATTTGAATTTCTGTTTAGCGAAATTGGTTACAAGAAACAGTTCAAACATACAACTAAGAAGATTCTGTATAATGCTACAGAAAAGTATTATACAGAATTATACTCAAAATTACGAATCAAGTCTTAAAAGCAGCTCCAAAATTGATTTCCAGCCCTGTTGATGATTTCTAAGATAAACTTTACCATGCAGATATTCAAAACCCGGTCAGAGCAG
>CANQOR010000079.1 GCA_947625535.1 uncultured Bacilli bacterium | reverse complement strand
AGCTCTCAACCCCTTATAAACAAAGGGATTGGGAGTTTTTACCTTTTAAAAACTGTCAAAGTCGGGATTATACCATACTACCTTTTAAATAACTATTAAAAAGAATAAACCCATATGTAAACATTAAATACCTTTCTTAACTTCATCATTACTAGAAGAAATTAATAAACCCTTACTTCTAAGTTCATCTTCACTTTTACTTAATTTAACATTACCTCTTAAAAATAATTTAATATAAGAATTACCTGGTAATTGATAAAGAGGTATATCTTCCTTTTTAATTCCTGTCTTTGTTTTAAAAAAACTATCTCCATATATCTTAGTATTTCTTTCATCCATTTCCATATAACCATGATATAAAAAATCTTTTACAATTGGATAATCTTTCTCCTTTATAAAATAACCAGGATGAGCAGCAATTAATATTAATCCATTATGTATAAACATCTTTTCTTCACAAGCATTCTCTTTTAAAAAGAATTGACGATATGTTGCATCTACAATAAAATTCATCCCTTTACCATCAACGTTTAAAGTAACTACATTAAAATTATGTCCCATAATTCCTTCCGAAATAGATTCTAAAGTTGAATTAGGATTAGTTTTAATATCTAAACTTCTTAAATAATAAGTCATAATACTTTGTGCTAAATCACACTTGTATAAAAAAGTTTCATTAAAATCTTTAACAACTTTACACCTTGTTACATAAACAACATAATCTAAAAAGTATCTAGCTTCTTCTAAAGATATATCTTCTTTATTTTTAATCTTATCTTCAATACCTTTTATCTTATCATAATTAATTGTATCCATTACAAGAGGTGTTGTATCTAAGATATAATCCATTACTATCACCATCTTGATAATAACAAAAAATACTCTTAAATTCTAGTAATTTATTCCTTAAATGTTATAATATAGATAGTAGGAGTGTTATTATGAAAATAAAATGTGATTTAACTAAAAACTATTTTAAAGTATATGGTGAAGCTTTAAATATTGCTCATCATCGTTATCAAGTCTTTAAAACTCATAAAATAAACTATTTAAATTATTATTTAAAAGTAATCTTAAACTTTATTATTATCTTATTACTTAGTTCTTTATTATTAATTTTTAAAACTAATGAATGTCTAATATTATTTACTATTTTCTTAACAATGAATCTTATTATTTTATTAAGTCATATAATACGTTTAATTACTATTTATATTTATCATCATGGTAAGCACTTTAAAGGAGAGATTATCTTAGATGAAGAAGGACTTACTAATCAATCATACTATGATATAAAAATAACATTTAATTGGTCTAAAATAAAAGCTATTGTAATTGGTAAACATTCTATTACTTTCTTAACTGATACACCATTTTATTTCTATGTTTCCTTATCTGAAAAAAACAAAGTTATGGCATCCTTAGAAGAGTACAATCACAAAGATTTACTATTATCTAGATAAAGATTAGTCTTTATCTTTTTTTAACAAGAATAAATTTATTAATATATGGTATAATACCTTTTAGAAAGAGTGATATTATGGAAAAACAATTAAGAAAATATGCTGATGTTATATTAAATACCTGTTTACATATATCTAAAAATAAACCTTTATTTATTAGCTATAATATTGAAGTTAGAGATTTTGTTCGTATCTTAGCTGAAGAAGCATATAATATAGGAGTAACAGATATATACTTTGATATGTCTGATGCTTACCTAAAACATGACTCTTTAAAATATTTAGATGAAAAATCTTTAAAAAAGTCTCCTTTTTGGAATCGTCAAATATGGAATGAGTATGCTAAAAAGGGTGCTGCTTTTGTAATGTTAGTATCAGAAACACCAGGTTTAATGAAAGATATTAATCCAGATAAAATAAGTGCTTTAACTACTTATAGTTTAAAATCACGTGCTGAATTTGATGAATTACGTGCTAAATCAATGGTTCCTTGGTGTATCGCTGCTGCTCCAACTGAAAAGTGGGCTAAGGAAGTATTTCCTAAAAGCAAAGATCCTTTAAAAGACCTATGGCAAACTATTTTTGAAATATGTGGTATTACTTCTAAAGATCCTGAAACTAAACTAGAAAATAAAATAAAGGCTTTAACTACTAGATGTCAAAAACTAAATGAATATCAATTTAAAACTTTAAGATATCAAAATTCATTAGGTACAGACTTTGAAATATCACTGCCATCTAATCACTTATGGTGTTCTGGTCGTGAAACTCTTAATAATGGTGAAAAAGTATTAGTTAATTATCCAACGGAAGAAGTCTTTACATCTCCTGATTGTAAAAGTGCTAATGGCATCGTTTATTCTAGTAAACCATTAGCTTACCAAGATAATAATATTGATAACTTTTATCTTCGTTTTGAAAATGGTAAAGTAGTTGAATATCATGCTTTAAAAGGCGAAGAAGTTTTAAAAAGTATTTTATCATCAGTACCTAATATTGATTACTTAGGTGAAGTAGCTTTAGTTGAATATGACTCTGCTATTTCTAAATCTAATATTGTTTTTTATGAAACTTTATTTGATGAAAATGCTTCTTGTCATCTAGCTTTAGGTGATTCATTTCCTGAATGCATAGAAGGGGGCATTAAAATGTCTAAAAAAGAACTTACTAAAAATCATTTAAATTCATGTCCTAATCATATAGATTTTATGATAGGTACTAAAGATTTAACTATTACTGGTACTACTAAAGATGGTCAAAATATAAAAATATTTACTAATGGAAACTTCACTAAAGAATTTAAATAATAATTGTCAAGCATACTGTTAATAGACACTACGACTATGAATAAAAATTTCTGAAATTTGACTTATCTATTAAATTAAAGTAAAATTAAAACATACAAAAGGAGAATTTGTATGACTAAAAAAAGACATAAATATCGTCTTAGAAAACAAGTAATTATCTGTATACCAGTCTTACTTTTTATAATAATACTTAGTACATTTTTAATTATAAATCGTCAAGAAGTCTTTACTCCAAAAGCATCAGGTACAGCTAAAGCCGTTGAACCAAAAGCTAGTATCGAAGTTGATGATGTTGTTTCTTTATCAGATCGTGACTTCTTTGTTAATTTAAGTAATATAACTGAAGAAAGACAAAAGGATAATACAGTTATATATTATGCCCAAAAATTTAAATTAAATGTTGATAAAATATTAGAAATAGCTCGTCGTTTAACTAAAAATTATCAAGATGAAAAATTTATTGCTACTAATTATATACCTGCTTCTGGTAAAAAAGCTAAAGCCCAAACATTTAACAGCTTTGAAGCTGGTATTATCTTCTTTATAAGAGATATCTATCGTTACCCTGAAAGATATGGAACTACTTATGAAGAAATTCGTGCATCTGAAGATATAAATACTAATCGTATAATGAGTGATGGTTATATCTATTTAGATGGTTTAACATTTCAACAATACTTAGGAAGAATTTGCGATTTATTCGGTATTGAAAAAAGTTTAGCTTTAGCTATTAGTTATCACGAATCAGGGATTCTTAAAAGTAATTTATTTGTCAACAGCAATAATATTGGTGGTCAAAAAGGATATGACGGTTGGATGAAATTCCCAACCCTAGAAGCCGGAACAATTTCCTTTGTTCTATCCCTAAAAAATATTATTGAAACTTATGAAGTTGATTTAAATTCTGAACTTAAAATATTTAATTTATCTGGTCCATATGTTTATGGTACTAAAACTAAAACAGATGAACATTGGGCTAGTAAAGTATCTTATTATAAAGAAAAAATAGAAGAACAAGATTTATTTACTATTAAGTAATAAATCTTTTTTAATGTTTTAAAATCTTTTTTCATAAAAAAACTTGCATTTTTGTAAAAAATCAGTACAATAAGAAATGTTAGTGTAAAGAGTTTTGTGGTAAAAATATAAGAAAAGTTGAATTTATAATAAATTTGACTTTTTTTATTATACA
>CANQOR010000078.1 GCA_947625535.1 uncultured Bacilli bacterium | reverse complement strand
TCATATTCGGCTCATTGAGAGAGCCGAATATGATTCCCCCGCCGATGTCGAGATCGCAAGGTGGGAAAGCTTTTTCCCCGCCCCCGTGGTCAAGGCGCTGGATCTCCCGCGGGAAGATATTTTGCTTGTTAACAGCCTATGTGAAAAGTTGACGGCCATGAATCAAGACCAGGAGCAAACGCTTGCCGCAGCCGTACTCTACGCCCAGCCGGAAGGCGCGTACCAGGTGAACCGGGTCGCGGAGGAGCTGGAGCAATTTGAATTCACACCCGGCGTCAGCAACCCGGAGGAGTACGGAAGATGCCTGATACAGAAGTCTGCCCAGTATGACCCGGAGCTGGAGGACTACTATGACTTCGCTAAATACGGCCAGAGCCGTGTGGAGAGCGAGGAGGGACGCTTTTTGAACGGTGGGTACGTCCGCTTCAAAGGAAGTATCTCCATGGAGGAGCTTCTGATGGAGCCGCCCTCCCCCGGCCCGGAACAGGGCGGTATGCAGATGATGGGGTTTTAAAAAACCTTCGTAGACTTACAAAGAAGTAAGTGGTAAGCTTTATGCTTACCGCAGAAGAAAGGAGGAAGATCATTATGTACGTTGACGCATGGAAGGAAACCTTTGAGCGGGCCGAGCTTCAGGGAAAACCGGTGCTGTTCACCCCGAACCGTGTCCTTCCCGAAACCGTGCCGGAGAAGTGGTTTCGCTATGAGCTTCGCGGTCGTGGCAGGGATTTCGAGGTTCCCCGTTACCTGGAAAAAGAAGTCGCTGTCGACTTTGCCGGTACGGTGCTGTCGCCGGAGCGCGTTACCCTGGATCACGGCAGGCTGAACATCGAGGGGGATTTTGAGAGGCTTCACGAAGCCATGACCGTTTCGGACTTCTGCAAGGCCCAGCATCTCCCTGAACCCCAGGATACAAGGAAATACATCCCCCGCCCCGCTTCCACTGAGGAAAACGAGGCGGGGGTTTTCTATGCCATGAATCCGGAGCAGGACGAGGCGCTCGGCGTCATAGGCCACGTTCGAATTGACTTCGGCTACCGGGGCAAGGAATTTCACCACAGCTGGTGGCCGAGGGGCCCGGAGGCTCTGAACACACCCGAATTCAAGGCCGAGCTTGGCAAGGTCGTGGACGAGCTGAGACGCGGGCCGCTCAAGAGCCTTCAGGATATGCGCCGCTTCTGCCACGCCAACGGCGGCGAGATCAACGGCGGTATCCTCGGACAGAACTACGGCTACGTCATTGAGACGGAACGGTACAAATATCTCCTGCGCTGCAACCCCGTGGAGGGGGACTACCAAGCCTACCTCACCGCTATGGACAAGCAGGCGCAGGAGATGGGAATAGGAGAAAAGCAGGAAACAGAAATGAAAATGACGATGGGAGGAATGTAAATGGTAATCAAGAAGCTGCCGATCACTGTCGCCGAGCTCCACGAATGGCTTCAGGGCGATGATCCGGCGATGAGCGTCATGGGTGGGCTGTACACCGACGCCCTTATAAAGTTCCCTGTCGCGGAGGGCGTGGAATACATCTACATCCAGTCCGCGCCCGGAACCATGATCTGCGACCGGCGCGGCAATTTCCGCTTCTGCGGTATCTATCTGCGTGACAGCGACCAGATCTACAACGGCAAATTCTCCATGGAGCTTGTTCGGGATTGGGTCGAGGACCACGAAAGGACCGAAACCGCATTGCTGCGCGACTTCAACGCGGCGGTCAGACTGCGGATGGAGGAGATCGTCGCGGAAAACCGGGAGAAATACGCCGCCCAGGTGTTGACCTCAAGCCGGCTCAAGGCCGAGCTGGAGCATTACCGGGAATACGAGTCACGGGAGGACGCGGCACGGCGCTTGCTCATAGCCTCCGACCCCGCCAACATCCGCTTCAAGGCCCATTTTGAGCATCGGAAATGGGGCGATGAGCTTATACGGTATCTGAAGGACAGGGATGGTGCTGTCGAGGAGGCGGCAAGGGACTACATCGCCCACGGGGGCGAGGAGATCCTCCTTGACTTCCTCAAGGCGGACATTCTCAGGGAGCGGTACACCGATCTTCTGAAGGACCCCTCCGACCCGGCGTACACGGTCAAGGCGGTATCCGGCACCGTGGAAAAGAGCCGCGCCAAGTATGTGAAGGTCACGATCTCCAAGGGCGGCCCGGAGGTGACCGTCGTGACGGAGGCGGCAGGATTCGTGGGCTACCACAGCTTCTATGATCCGGGCTGCCTACTGTCCGCGGACAAGGAGGCGTTTGAACAGGCTTTCGGGAAATACGCGGACTACACCGCCCAGGACATTGTGAGGATCACCCGCGGGACAAAAACGATCTATGAAGCGTCGAAGGGAGGTGAGTAAAATGATCACACACAAAGGCCCGCTTACGGCTGATGAGTTCATGGCGTGGCTGAAGGACGGCAAGGATATGCTGGCCGTTGAGCGGACAAAAGCATGGGCATGCTTCTTGAAGGTGCCAATGCGGGATGGGATAGACTATATCTTTCATCAGGACGGTCATCAGCGGCCCCAATCCCTTCTCAGCCGTTACGCTAACTTCAGATTCACCGGGTTTTACAAGCAGGACGAGCAAAAGCTCTACTGCCCGAACATTCCCACCTACGCCGTGCCTGACTGGAAGAACGATCCCACAACCACGGAGCAAAACATGAGACTTGAATTCTGCAAAGATGTCAGGAAAAGTATTGAGGACATGGTCAACAATGACCGCGCAGATCTTCCAAAAGGGCTGACAGGCGACGGCCTGAAAGCAGCCACAGCCGGATATGGTCATGATCTAATGGACCGCTCTGTCGCGCAACTGCTGATGGATTCCGTGCCTCTCGATGACGTGAAGTTCAGTTCAGACTATAACTATGCTGGCGATTTGGGCGACATCCTTCTCGACTACCTTCAGGACCGAAAAGGTTTTGCCGACCAAACCGCCGCGGAATATATCACCCTTCACAAGGCGGAAATCATATCCGTGCTCACGTATGCAAATACGGTCCGAGAAAGGTATGCCGCCATTCTGTCTGACACAGACAACCCCATTCACAAAATGAAGCAGATTTCCGACGCCGTTAAATCCAGCGGAGCCACCACTGTCCGGGTCACCATAGAGAAAAACGGCGCTGAAGTCAGTATTCGAACTCCCGCACAGAACCTCATTGGCTATCATCGTATCTATGAGAATTGCGATATTTCCTCCGCAGATCGCAGAGCCCTCATGGAGGCTTTTGGTAATGTGTCAGGTTACACGCTCGATGACATCCGTTGCATAACTAATGGCAGAAAGACGATCTATGAGGCTCCGTCACCGGAGGTCAAGCAGGCAGAGACTCCGGCCAAGGGGTTTGCCATGACGATGGGAGGGATGTGAAATGGCAGAGAAAGGCATTAAAGGAGGCGAGTAAAATATGATTACACACAAAGGTCCGCTTACAACCGAGGAATTCATGGCGTGGCTGAAGGACGGTAAGGATATGCTGGCCGTGGAGCGGACGAAGGTTTGGGCTTGCTTTATGAAGATCCCCCACCGGGAGGGAATCGACCTAATTTTTCATCAGGATGGCTATACTGGCCTTCGTGAGCTCCCCTGCATCAACTGCGGGTTTAAGCCCACCGGACTCTACAAGCAGGACGAGCAGAAGCTCTATTGTCCGAACGTCCCCGCCTGCGCCGTGTCTGACTGGCAGAACGATCCCACGACCACAGAACGCAGCTTGAGAGAGGAATTCTGCCAGGGAGTCCGGGAACGCATCGAGGACAAGGTCAACAACGGACGCAAGGGTCTTCCCAAAGAGCTGTCAGATAAAAAGCTCATAGAGGAGGTTGCCTGCTACCGTGAAATTTATGCGGACGAAGCCACCGCCCGTTTGCTGGTAGAGTCCGGCCCTGTTAAAAACTTACACTTCAGATCCAACTACACCATCACAGACATGGACGACGGTCTGTTAGACTACCTTCAGGACCGCGAGGGCTTCGTGAACCGCACCGCCTCGGTCTTCATCTCTCTTCATAAGGAGGAGATCCTGGCCGAGCTCATGAAGATAAACATCCTCCGTGAGAAACACGATGCCATCCTCGCC
>CANQOR010000077.1 GCA_947625535.1 uncultured Bacilli bacterium | reverse complement strand
GTTTCAGTAACAAAAATAAATATTGACATTTACATACGGGGGGGGTATAATTTTAATAGTAGGATAGGAGTTTTTTTTAATGAATCGAGTTAAAAAAGTAATAGTTATCTTTTTATGTGTATCGATAATGGTTTCTCTATTCACGCAGTATGCCATAGCTAAATCAAGTATGTTAACTAATGGTATATATTTAGCTGATAACGGAACAATGAATTCTTATAAAGATGTTTTGATTAATGAAAAAAATGGTTCAAGATATGCTGGTCGAATTTGGACAGATAAATCTGTGTTAACTAAAGATTTAATATTAGATATGGAAACGGATGGCTATAATGGTAGAATTAACCTTAATGCAGACTTTTTAAATGTCTTTTCTACCTTAGGATCTAGTCAAGCTTTAAAATTCTTTTCTCCTACGAAAACGGTTATTGTTATTGATAATTCCGCTTCTATGTATTCCAATGATAAGACAGATTGGACTAAAACACGTATGGATAAGACTATTAATGCAGTTAATGAATCTATTGATAGTTTAATGCGTGCCGGAGAACTTAATGAGGTAGCTATTGTTCTTTTAGGTAACGGAGCAAAAAATGGTGAAAAAGAAGCTGACGCAAATACAGCAAAGGTTATTGTTCCAATGGGTCACTATGAAGTAAGCAATGATCCAGAAAGACCATATCAGTATGTAGATGGCGGATGGAAATATAAGGATGCAAGCGACCAAAATATGGCAAACTCTCCAATTAAAGATCCTCAACAAGCTAATTTTAGTGCTGGTTATGTTTATGTTGACAAAAGATATATTAACGAAACTTTTAAAGTTGATGAGAATATCAAACTTACAGATACCGGTGAAAAAAGGTATGATAAATATTCTAATGGAACAACAAATATAAATGCTGGTATTTATGTTGGCTTTAAGACTTTAATGGAAGAAGAACCAACGGTCAAAGTTTCAGGAAATATTTTTAAATATCTTCCATCTGTAGTTCTTTTGTCAGATGGTGCCGCTACTGATATGCTAGAAGGTTCGTGGGCAAATCCTACTTTAACAGATTATGGCTTTACAAACGATCGTGGTAATAAAAAAGCAAGTTATATAAAAGCATTTGAAGATCCACAAGGTAAATATACATGGGATTGGGATATGTATATAGATTTAATAAACAGTGATGGTCAACTAAGATTAGAACAAATTGGTTATGGCGATGGAACACTAATAAAAGATGGACTTGATTCTGACCCTAGACCAAATGCCTTAGGGGAACAGAATCTAAAAAAATTTGCTGATGAAGTAAGATCAACACATGCAGCCATTATGCTAAGAACTATTTTAAATAGTTCATATATGAAAGAACAAGTAGAGCATAAATACCAAACAGCTTGTAAATTTTATACTATTTCTCTTGATATTACTAATCCGGAAGAAATAAAATTACCTAGCCAAGGAGAATGGTTTAGTGGTACTGCTAGTTATAATATAAGTACTAGTCCAGTAATAATGAACCCTAATAATTATTTTAATGTTGCTTGGTTAAAAGAAAAAGGTTATATTAAACAAAATGCTGATATTAATAATTTAAAAGATGATGACATTGTTTATGAACCATATACAGTTGGTTATGAATTGATATTAGCTATGATTGATGCTATTAAAGCTTATGAAGAATTTCATAATAATAGTAGCTCTTTTGTAGAGCGTAATAAAATAAATACATATGTTGTTTATGACGAAGCTAAAGGGCTTTGGAGTGACATGAAAGATTATAAAGCTACAGTTGATGATACAGAATATGATGCCACTTACCCAATTGGTCATGGACATTCTAATGCTTATTATATTCATGATAGAAAAAGTGTTACAATCGATAATTTAAATCCTAATGACAAAGTTAATAATCCATATGGAATAAGTAATAAAGACATAGATTACAATTACGTTAATGGTTCTTATTATGTATCTAGTAAAGAAGACTCATCTGATATGATTTCTGATACATTTGAGAAAATTGTCGGAGATATAGTATCAAGCGCTTTTGATCCAATTGGTGGAGTTAATGATGATGGTGTAGCAGATTCTTTAACATATAATGATCCAATTGGTAAATACATGGAAGTAAAAGATAACGCTGTTACCATAGATGGTAAAACTTATGATATGGCTTTATTATTATTTGGTGAATTACATGGTATTGTAAAAACAGGCATATATGATTATAACTTTAATAAAACTCATCGTGGTCCTACTCATAAGAGTAGTGATTTAAAAGAAAGTTTCACAATGGGTTGGTATGATAAAGATGGTAATTATTTAGGAAACAATGGTAGTTGGGATAGTGGTGATACTTACTACTTAGATAATGATACAATAAAACAATATGTTCCTACTATCGATGAAAGTGGCAATATGGATGCTGAACAACTAAGTAAAACTTATGTCGTATATCGTTTTAATGAAGATGCTACAGAGCGAAATAAAGATCGTAAAAACATTAGTTATGGTGAAAGTGGTAACGTAATTTATAAACTTAGTGATATAAGAATATGGGTTGAAAGAGATAAATCTAAAAAAGAATACAATAATATTTTATACGCTAATATACCAGCAACTGCTATGCCTTTACAAGTTGCTTATGTTCAATTTTCAAATTCTGATAAAGTAGAATCTTATACTACTAATCTTGATAATAAGCCAGCATCAACTCCATTAAGATTATTTTACGGCGTAGGTTTAGATGATGAATTATTAATCAATAATAACGAAGATATTGATTTAACTAAAATATCTGAAGATTATATTAAAGAACATACTTCTGAAGATGGTTACTTAGAGTTCTATTCAAATTATTATAGTAATACCCCTTATGATGGTTATACAGCTGATATTTATGATGCTGCTAGAACTAGGGGAGATGCTACAACTACATTCTCACCTAGTGAAACAAATCGTTATTATGTATATCAAAAAAATTTAAAATTATATAAACACGCTTACTTAATCGGCGATAACGGTGAAATTATTAAAGAAGATTCACCAAAACTATTTGAAGGCGCTGATTTTGATGGCGAATTACCTGGTAAAACCGAAGGCAATCTTCCAGATGAAGAAGCCCAAAAAGCTATTAAAGAAGCTTCTAATAAAGGTGAATTAAAACCAGGTGATATCATCACTTTAAAAGATGATGCTATTAAATATGGTGAAAAGCCTTCATCAGATGACTATTACTACTTTGTTATTGATTACATTATTCCAACCAGTGATGGTAAAGGAGAAACTGAATTATATGTTGTCTCAAGAAAAGGTTCAGAATTTGGTTCCGGCATTTTACAAGATCAAGGGGATAAAATACCAATCGGAGATTTCTTATCTTGGATAGATATTTCTGAAACATCTTCAAATATATATAACTATAGTGATGTTATTCCAGAAGATGAACTGATTAAAGGTGAATGGGTACTAGCCACTAAAATAGGCGGCTTAAGGGTAGGTGACTTACATCAAAGTGTTTCAGTTAAAGATGAAAATATAAGTGGTACATCAAGAAATTATTACTTACCAATTATTGCTGATGATTTAAGTACAGAAGGTTATGATGCTATCTTAAATACATATTTAGGTAATAATGGCTTAATAAAATACAATATAGGTAAATATAATCTACCTGTAACAGGTGGAGTAGGGACAATACTTTATATTGTTATAGGTATTACTTTAATAGGTATACCAATATTCATAATATATCGTAAAAAATATAAAACTAAATACCACGCCACTACCATCTTAAAATAAGTTATATTCCTATCTATTATTTTTTCTTGCTAGTAGTGGCGTGCACTAAAAATTTAATTATAAAGGAGGACTAAAAATGATAAAAAAAATATTAAAACTATTAACATTAATAGTTATCTTAACAATGACTAAAGTTTTAGCTCTTCCTTATATAACTAATACTGTTCCAGATATTGAAAATATAGATGCTAGTTTATTTATTAGTATAAAAGATTATGAAGATACCCCTTTAGAAAATGCTACTTTTAAACTATATAAAATAGCTTCAGTAAAAGGTAAAGGTGTTTATACAACAAC
>CANQOR010000076.1 GCA_947625535.1 uncultured Bacilli bacterium | reverse complement strand
CTGTCAATGCGGCGTTGGTCACTAATTGAGTTGCCATCTCTTTTAGTGCTGACAGTACACAAATAACAACTGCACATTTTAGGTGTTTTAGCATGTAATGCCGCTTGATGTGCTATCCATTTCTCATATGCCTTTTCGCCATAACCAAAACGACTCCAACATACCTCTGGATTGTAGCCGCCAAAACGCTGTTCGTATAATTGACGCCAACGTTTTTTAAGTTCTTGTTCCTTTGCACGTTTCTCTTGTTTCATGTTTACACCTCACATGGAGAGAACGACTGGATTTGAACCAGCGTAATAACAGATTTGCAATCTGCAGCCTGACCACTCGAGCCACGTTCTCATTAAGTTGGCGAGAAATACTCCCGCCGCGGTGGACCTAGGGTAATTACCCAATCCGTATAAAACAAGACCGACCTTTAGAGTGGCGTCGGTAACCACAACGTTGTTAGAAAGGCACGTCACGCCACATGGTAGAGGATAATGGTTACGCTCCATTGCTTCCGTCTTGTAGGGGCGGTTCGCTACTATTACAACAATCCTCCATAAAAACTCGACACCATATAAAAAGCGCTCTACCACTGAGCTAATTATGCCTAGTGCACAATATAGGAATCGAACCTATTCAATCTTCATTATCCATGAAAAGTTGCTGCTAGTGTCGACAAAAAGTTAACAAACAAGACGCATTTATCTTTTACAGGCTCCAATAGCTATTAAAAATAAACAAATGGCTGTTAGCGTCTTAAAACATAAAATAATAATAACTAACGCACGATGGAATTAAGATATACATGCTACCAATTACACTAACGGGGCCAACCCGCATGGGACTCGAACCCATACCCTCTGGTTATTTGCCAAAAATCTGTTATATATTGCTGTAACCATCGTAAGTGGACGGGTAAACGGAAATCGGATCCGTGCTCTCTGCATGGCAAGCAGAAGTTCTACCACTAAACTACTACCCGATAATAATGGTGGGCACTAGGCGAATCGCACGACTATCAGACCAGATTTTCAGTCTGGCGCACTTCTATTTGTGCTAAGTACCCAAATATACGAGAGGAATATGTTTCCTACTCTATCTTAAAAAGTCCTCAAAAATTCCAAAGGGATCCCAATCAAAGGGGTCGAAAGTATGGAAGGTATAATGGAAGCTACCGTAATCTTTTGTGAATGCCGCCAAAAGCTTGGTCGCCGCCTCACGCTTCTCGTTAGCCACCTTAAAAGCATCTTCTACTTCTTTGGCTCTTGCTTCTCTTGTTTCTTTTAGTTTCTTCGCTTTCTCTTCAGCTGCTAATCTGTCTGCCTCTGCCTTTTCTTCAGCGGCGGTTAGTGCTGTTTCATCGTCGAAAAGTTTCTTTAATTTCTCGCTGTAATACTTCATATTAGTTACCTCTGCTTAAACTAATTTAGGTATTCCTCTCGTAATGGACGGGTATGCCAGACTTGAACTGGTGACGCCTGCTTGGAAGGCAGGAATGTTACCGCTACACCAATACCCGAAATAGTCACGACACCAACTTATAAAAGGAGCTAAACAAATAATTGCGAATTATAATTAGCGAAAAAGGTTGCTGCGTGTGTCGTTCTACTATATGTCTTAAATCACGATGCCATATAAACTATCCAATTTGCTGTTAGACTTTTTCATTAAAATTGCTGTTAGCATCGTTGGAGGTACGGGTGGGGTATGATCCCACAGTCTGTAGGTTACAAATCTACTGCATTATCCGTTTATGCTACCATACCATATATTCGCAAAAGGAGATGAAATCTTTGCGGTAGCTTTATTCTGACCATTCTCATAGGAGCGACCTACTTTGCTGGCTGCATTCATGTCCCTTGCGGGTAAAGGGCAGCACCTTCTTCATCTTTAGGAAGCTAGTCGACTTACTTCCGTTGCCAATCACTTGCAGAGTCACCCTCTGCCATGGATCTCCTCAGCATGGGTATACCATACCTACTAACGCGCGGGTGTTCGCGTACCTTTCCCAAGGGTAAACAACAAAGCGGGTGGTGGAGCGCAGGCGAATCGAACGCCCATGAAAATCCATCTTGCAAGGATGGCGATTTAACCAGTATCATCTACCGCCCCATAATGGCAATTTGCTATGTACGCATCTCAGCTTGCCATGCACTTTACTTATTGTGGCGGGAAGGGTGGGGCACGATCCCACGACCTACGGTTTAACAGACCGTCGCTACTGCCAACTGAGCTACCCTCCAATATCGCGCTAACGGGCGCTTCCTATACCGCCTGCAGTCAGTTCGGCCGTGTGGATGGGTCATTCTACATCTACCACAATACAACTACACATTTAACACACGTGGCGCGGCCCACAGAGCTATTACAGTATGGGCGCCTCAGGCATAGGTTGCCAGCCCGCGGTTTGTCAAGGCTAACTCCGCGCAAACGCACAACGAGGGTTTATTTATTAAAGCCGTTGCCCTGAAACGACTTGGCGGGCAATAGGGGTAACGCTCCCCTGTCTGAGCAGTGACAGTGCTCTATCCTTACTTTTGAACGAATCACCCGTATTTGCCTTTGGTAATCAACCCTTGACAGTCGGCGGCAATTCCTAGGGGCTCTTCAAGCAAGCCCGTGCATATATAGACCCAACACATCTCTCTATACGGAGCGTCTGTCTAATCTCGCAAGACAGCAGCGACCTGTGATGAGCAGGGAAATATGTTAAATACCGTTTCGCGCTTGATATAATAACATAATTGCGTTTTTAGGTAGTTTATTAACGAACTCTACGAACTCTACCAAACGTATGGTGAGCGCATAGGGACTTGAACCCTAAAATTTCAGCGTGAGAGGCTGACGACTTTACCAAATTTGTCCATACACCCATATTATAGCATTTTGCGGCATCCCGCGCTTCAACACTATCAAAGCACCAATTGTGGTTCTCGAGACAATCAGCAAACTCCTGTAGCATATCGATTACTACCACGGCACAACCGTTCTACTGGCGTGTTGCATACCACACGGAATATGTCTACTCCGTTCACCTAATCATTTTTTGTTTTAGCCCGTCGGCCTACCCGTTTCTCGAACCCTGAGGGAGTGTTGATTAGCACACTCAATTACCCCAGCACGTGCTACTATGGAAGCTACGCCCCATTTTTCTCTTCGTAAAATGGTAATCTTAGGAGCATTTATATACCGCTATCCACACGGTCGCGCCGTCGCGCATTTGAACCCAGCACGTTGTCGATTCCCACTTCTCATGGGTTGGCAAGTACGGTCCACTGCCGCAAACACTGGGGATATTGGTAAGGTTTTTCGTTATGCACCGATTATTAACTTACGATAATGGAGTTGGAAATGTGTGCCCATTAGCTCATCGAGACCGTTTAGCATATTAGGCCTGGTGATAACAGAGGGGTTCGAACCCTCAACGCACCACCTTGAAAGGGTGGGGACTTTACCAAATTTGTCTATGTTACCATATTACAAGATGCGCATCCGCTATGGGGTCTTGTAACTCCCGCAGGCTTCTTACGTTGCTCCTGACCGTCCGTGTTATCTCTTCGCCGACAACAAGCGCATGAAATATGTCTATTCCATGATTAGCTTGTATCGTTCATAAGGTTGTCAAGCCTATGGTAAATGGATCAGAATGATACAACAACACTCTCCAATTGGGCTTTTCTTAGCAGTACGCATTGCCCTCTAGCGTAAATCCATCACGTGAATTACCCGACATGCTTGATGACCTGCGGCATGTTAGCCGTGGACTCATTTATATAGCGGGACCAGACCGCTCGTTGACTACGATTGAGTGTGATGGAGTCGAACCACCGTGCAATAATTACTCTTCTACCCATTAGAGTTAACACCCCATGAACAAAATGGTTGAAAAATTTTTATCTCTCTCAATCATTTTGTATATATATTATATCATGATTTTTGGAAAAAATCAAATTTTCTTGCGACCACAATTTGCGCAATTACTCACGCAAAGTAATAGGCGCATAACGCTCCGTGGTAACCGTCTTCACCAAAGCCTTGTAGGGGTCAAGTTCGCCGCTCATTACCATCTTAAACGTACCGATGGAGAAACCACTGATAAGTACAAGCCCAGAAGGATTCTGAGTGAGAGGAATGGCGTT
>CANQOR010000075.1 GCA_947625535.1 uncultured Bacilli bacterium | reverse complement strand
AGCTCAAAAAGCAGGACGAAAGCGGTAACCCCATCGCCGGCGATGGGGTTACCGCTTTCGTCCTGCTTTTTGAGCTGGACCTTGACCTTGGCGTCGTTTTCAAAGATAAGGGCCACGTCATGCTCTCCGTCCCACTCGAAGGTCTGCTTGACTTTGTCCGGGTCGGGACTGAGGCTGTACCCCTCCGGGGGCGTGACCTCGGTGGCGACGTAACTGCCCTTCTCCAGCGTGTCCCAGGGCATATCCGAGAGATAGCCGTCCTCGTCGGTGGTGTAAGTGCCGACGAAGCTGTTGTCCACGCCCTCGACCTTGATAACGGACCCGGCAAGACCAACGGTGGGATTGTCCGCGTCCACCTTGCGGATGCTTCCGCTGGCGGGTACGGGAGGGGGATTCTCCGGGTCCTTGGAGTCCGTGAAGGTAACAGTCACGGTGTTGTTCTCCCCATCGGGCAGAACGACATACCGCGGGCCGGGGTCGTCAATGGTGTAACCGGACGGAGCGTCCACCTCGGTGACGGCGTAAGTTCCCGGATTCAGGTTCTCCAGAGCGCAGATCCCGTCAACGCCGGTAAAGACGTCCTTCATAAAGCTGCCGTTGTCCGACTGGACGTTGAAGTGTGCTCCGGGAAGTCCCTTATCCGGGTCAGCGGCGTCCACCTTGCGGATTATGAGGGTGTAGGTGTCATGGGTCACTTCCTCCGAAGGCGTCGCTATGATAATTCCCTGGACGGTCCCGGC
The DNA here is from genome assembly GCA_947625535.1 of uncultured Bacilli bacterium. Taxonomy (GTDB): domain Bacteria; phylum Bacillota_I; class Bacilli_A; order RF39; family UBA660; genus Coprovivens. Next base: position 3,404 of record CANQOR010000075.1, on the reverse strand, counting down.
GGGGTGATAAGAGGTTCCGGGGCCGGTGTGGGTGTACTGATACACGCTCCAATCGCCCCATACCTCGATGCCTTCATCAAGGATCGTCTGAATAAAGTCGCGGAAGGACGTGCCCTCGTATTCCTGGTCAATGGAGGTGTAATGCTCGCCAAGGATGTTGTTGTAGACATACATCATTTCCTCTGCGCAATCTTCCACGGGGTTCGTGAGGGTGCCGTCCTTGTACCGCCATATGATGGCCTGGACGATGGCGTTCATGTACCATGTGACATAGGAGCTCCAGTTGGCTTCCAGGCCCATGGCCTTGGCCTTGTCCGTATAGACGCGCTCGACGTTGCTGTAATAGAAGGCGACAAAGACCTTGACGGTGGGATCTGTAATAGGAACAGGGTTACTCCACTTTTGCCCCACGAGACCAAAGCCCATGCCGGCTCCGTGGTCAGCGCAGAAGCCGGTAATGGTCTGACCGGCGTGGTCGAAATACATCTGGTGCATATCGCAGCGGCCCAGCTTTGCGGACTGGTAAGCAACGCCGGCATACCCAAATTCTTTGAGTGTAATGTTGTCTTCAGCCGCCGAAGCACTGTTCGCCGGGATGAGCCCAATAACACAAAGGACCGCCAGCAACATAGCCACGGCCCGCCTGAAGATGAGTTTTTTCTTCACTTGAACTACTCCTTTTCTGAAAATTGGCACAAAAAAAGAGGCCCTCCGATTTTTTCGGAGGGCCGTTTCTGTTGGAAGGATATTATCCGTAGGGGTTATATCCGTTGGGGTTGCCTACAAGCATATAGCAGTAGGCTCTCCCATTGATGATCGCCACGCCAACGCCGATGTCTTTGTACCGGGCAGCGGTCATTGTCTCGTAGTGACCTTTCGAGTTCACCCAGTTGCTTACGGAGTGGGAGGCGATGTGATCCGCGCTCAACGCTCCGAACACGGTGAGGTTTGAGCCGAAGCCGTGGGGATAGCCGTAGGAGAGAGCGGTCAGACACTCATATTTGGTGTCATGGTCGGTAAATCCCTGTCGGGCGCAGTCCTGGGCGGCATCCATGAGGGCGTCGTTGACGGCGAGGGCCGGGACTCCGGCCTTTGCTCTTTCCTCGTTGGCAAGCCGTATGATCTCAAGCCGGATGTCCATATTTTCGTCCAGCTCGTCAACCTCCGGGGCCGTGCCAGTGTAGGGCTCGTCCGACTGGATCTGCACCGTGCCGTCCCAATAGACGTTGAAGCCTACAACCTCGCCAACATCGCGGAGCTTCACATAGTTGTACCCGTCAATGAGATACGCCTCCAGCTCCACGCGCTCCCCGTCCACATAGACGGTGTGCAGGCTCCGCGCGGCGCTCTTTTCCGCGGCGTAGGCGGCGGAACCTCCGCATATGGCCGCGCCGAGGATGAAGCATACCGCTCCATACAGGATCGTACCTTTTTTCATGGATCTTTCCTCCTTTGTGTTTTTTGGTAAACACAAAGATACCGAAGGAGGTCCGGAAAGTCCAGAGAAAAAAGCACGTCAAAACGGAGAAAGAATTACTTCACTTCCACGGCGGTGACGCACCAGCGGTAGGGCCGCTCGTCCATGACGCAGGTGTAGAGCGTGATCTGATTATTGGTCGTTGCCGCCGTTCCGCTCTTGTCCGTCTCATAGACCTTCTCCACGCTGACTACGGCGTAAGTTCTGGTGCCAAGTTTGGTCGTGAGGGTGATGGTGTCTCCGGCCTTCAGCGTGTGTATCTTGCCGAAGATCTCGCTCACTCCGCGGTTGTGGCCCGCCAGACACACGTTGCCGTTCCAGATGGAGGTGTCCTCGAAGTGGGCGGCTCCCTTGGCCATGGACGCGGCGCTTGTGCCCTCGTAGATCTTCACATTCACCCCGATGGAGGGGATGGACAGCGTACCGAGGGAGCCGTCCGCGTACTCAAGGTCGGAGGTGACCTGGGTGAAGTACGAGGCGGGAGAGCTTGTGGCCGCCTGTCCAACGGAGGGGTATCCGCCGCTCACCGCGCCGGGGTAGACGACGCTCCCGCCGCCGGATACCGAGGGCGGGGCGAAAGTACCGCTCCCAAAGGCGTACTGGGGGTAGATGCCGTTAGCGCCGAAGGACGGAGGGACGAGCGCGGCGTCCTTGCCCTTATACTCGTTGGGCTGTTCGCCCCGGTCAGCCGTGTACACGGGCTCCACAGACGTGGGCTCGCCGTAGTCCGGGCCCTTGGGGGGCGCGATGGTGTAGTCCGCCAGCGCCTGGGTCGTGAGCGCGAACACCAGGCACAGGGCGAAGGTAAGTCCTATGATCTTCTTTACGCCTTTCTTCATGATCTGTCCTCCTCATCTTCATCGTTGTCGTCGTAATATCTGTTTTCCGAGCGCCGCCGTATGGATATGGCGACGCCCACGCCGGCCAGGGCGAGCCCTATACCGCCCAGGATACCAAACACGACGCCCCAGGGGAAGTGGATGGAGCTCTCCGTCTCTCCGACGCTCTCGGAGGGCTTGTGCTCGGTGGGCGCGGGGACGTCTCCGTTCTCCGTGCCCTGATCGGGGGCAGTGGGATCGGTGCCGGTGGAATTAGGTTCGGTGGGGTCGGTGGTAGGCGTTTCCGGCTCCGTTGGGGTGAGGGATACGCCGCTGAAGATAGCGACGTAGCGCACCTTGTTGAGGTTTATGCGGCTGACCGTGCCCGCGTAGTCCGCCGTCACGACGTACCCGCTGACGTAGCTGCTCTGCGCCGTGCCGACGTATGTGGCGGTGGCGGTGTATCGCTCGCTGCCCTCAACGCCGATCATCTCCCACGCCACCGCCTGGAGCGTCAGGGTCCTGCCGTTGTCCTCCACGGTCTTGGGGATGTACGAGGTGTCCTGCCCGTCCAGATTGGGGTAGGTGCGGGTGGCGGTAACGGTCTTGGTGGAGCTCCCGTACCCGGCCACCTCGACTCTCACCGTGTCCAGCTTCAGGGAGAGTACGCCGGAGAGCCCGTCCTCGGTGACGACCTCCCGCTCCTGGGGCAGCAGGGACAGCACGGACTCCATGTCCTTTTTCTCGCTGCCCAGCGTCACCGTCTCGGTGTACTGGCGCTCCTCGTACTGGGGGAGCTCCTGCCGCAGGATGTCCACGAAGGTGTAGGCAAAGCCATCCAGCTCGAAATCTGAACGGGGGATCCCCGCCGGGTCAGACTCCGGGGAGAGGTCGTAGATCTTGCGAACGATTCCGGCGGCATAAGGGTCAATATGCCAAGTTTCATGATCGTTTTCGTCCTTGACGTAGCCATACGGCACCGACGAACCGACGCGCTTGCCGTTTGACGCTTTCATCGCCCAGACCGCGCGGATCTTTTTGCTGGTCTGCGCCGCATACCACTCGTTGAAAATGTTGTGAAACGGCATCCTTTCGGTGCCTGTGCCCGC
>CANQOR010000074.1 GCA_947625535.1 uncultured Bacilli bacterium | reverse complement strand
TCCTCTGCTAATGTTTGTCCTGCGCGGCCAAAGTCTTGTGAGTTATCCAAATGGTCTGTATGAATATTGATACTTTCAATGATAAAGTTACTTGCTTCATCAACAATATCTCGGTCTAAACCAGTGACTTCAGCGTGTAATGCGTCTAATAAGGCGCGCATAAGTTTTGTATCGGCTGCGCTTAAAAATGCTTCTGGATTACTAATTGTACCATCGACCCAAGTAGGACCAGTAAAATTAATCAAACCACCACGCTTATTTTTCACCATACCTTTTGTAGTTGAGTTTACACCGCTATCCCAGCCAGTCGGGACTTCGTTTGACATTAAATCGGCCACTGGAATACCGCTTTGACTTGCAACTGCACCCAAGATAGATTCAATAGAAGTGCCCACATTAACAATTTTGCTTAAATTCTCTAATGAGTCTAATTTTTCATCAATACTGGCAACAGCGTCGTCCATATCTTTTAGTGCAGCATCTCTCATTGCTTGCTTTTGAGCTTCCATTTCTTCGTCACTCAAATCTTGCAATGATTGCATTAGTTCCTTACGTTTAGCTTTAGTCGCCGCATCAGCTCCGCCAGTTAATACTTGTAATTGACTTAATAAACTGTCACGTTGATTAGTACGGTCTTGCTCTTCGTCAAGCGCGTCTAAACTATCTCAATATTCTTGATATAACTCTTTGCGTTTTTCAATTTGCTCTTTTTCAAGCTCTAATTGTTCTTTTGCAGCCTCAACAGCAGCGTCTTGAATTTCATTCAGAGTATCTAAAATTGTTTGCTCATATTCAAAGTTAGCTGTGTATGCATCTTTAATAGCTTCATCATTTTCTGTAACGTATTTATATAATTCATAATTATTATCATATGCATCTGCCAATGCTTTAGCACTCAATTGTAAAGTACCATCAGCTAAGGTTTCATACATATCTAATACATTTTGGCCGCCAAAGGTTTTATCATACTTAGCTTTATTTGCCGCAACATCGTCATTATAAGAATTGAGTAGTTGTTGGTACAATGCACGATTAGGTGTTTCACTATCCCCAATCATGTTTTGTAACCTATTGATCTTGGCTTGTGCAGCCGCTTGTTTCTTTTCTTCTTCCGTTAATGCTTTCGCGGCTTGATAAACTTCATTTGCCCATAAAGCCCGATGCTCCATTTGGTCAAGGATAATATCATTCGTCTTAATTTGAGCGTTATAATCATCTAGTAATGCTTGTTCTTCTTCGGTCAAGTTACCTTTTGCAGCCAAACGCGCCGCATCTGCTTGTAATTGAGCATTACGTAATCTAATCTCGGTCTCGGCTTCGTCTTTAGCTTTTCTATCTTGCTCACGTTGTCAAGTAGATAAATCGCCGCTCTGGAAAGCCGCTAAAAACGCACCATCTTTGAACAAGTCGGGGTTATCCGCAGATAAAGCACGCAAATCCTCTTCGGTTAATTCTCCTGAGGCAAATTTCTGTGCAGCATCAGCAACATTAGCACTTCATGAAGTGGCACGAGTAAGATTTTCTAGTGTAGATTGAACATCTTGTCCACCTAATTCTAGTAGTTTATTTTTGAAGGCTTGAACTTTATCGGTTGGCAAATCATTACCTAATTGCATAAAATGATTAGCTAAATCTTCAACACTACCACCAGAATTAAGAATTTGTTGTAGCTGACTGTTAAAATCATCTTCAGTTCCGCCAGCTTCTACAAAGGCATTTTTAAGTTTAGTAATTTCCTCTGGCGTTAAACCTAATGTTGATACTGCGTCATAACCTTTATCATTTAAGTTTAATGCTAATACATTTTCAAAATCACTAAATTGATTTTTTAAGTCATCTGCAACACCACTATACTTACTAATAACATCGCTATAATGCTTAATAGTCTCTTCAACATTATCAGACTCAAATGTATATAATTCAGTTAAAGCACCAGCTAATTGATCGGAGAATGCATCTAAGTCTGTGCCCTTCTCAAAAGTCTTACTGCCAACAATATTTTCAACTTGGGCATTAATGTTGCGTCTTTGTGCTTCAGTTAATTCTGTATTTGCATTAACTTGTTGTTGGATATGAGCCGCAACAGCACGCTTCATTTCGGGAGTATTATTCCATGTTTCTTGCGCTTCGTCTTTATCTTTACCAGCCTTTTTAGCAGACCCTTTTGCGGCTTCTTGCAATCCTTTTTGTGCTTTCTCGTAGTTCTCTTCAATAAGTTTATTAGCTTCTTCAACTTTTTTATTTACTTCAGCTTGTGCAGCGTCTGTACCTAAACTTAAATCTAATGTTTCATCAATATCATGTACCTGCGAACGAATTTCTTCCATTCGTGCCAAGTCATCAGCAGATTTATTAGTCAAAGCATTTAATTGTTCATACTCATCAATTAAAGGTTGAAGCTGATTCGCATATTGCTGATTCTCATAAATCTTTTCTTCATTCGCAGCAATTTCCTCAGCTAGCATTCCAATACGTTCACTAGCATCTGCAAATAAATATTCCATGCCCTTAAAGGCACCTTCCATTTTATCTAAAACTCAGTTTAAGCCATTGGTAATAGTATCTCATAAATTACCAAAAAAATCACCAACAGGACCTGCTCATTGCAAGAAGAAATCTACTACCCACCCAATTGCTTTAATCAAAAATGTTACAACAATGCTAACTGCTTTTAATATCATTGCAACAATTTGCAATGACGCAATAAGATTGACCATAGCATAATCAACTAAGATCATTACTATATCAAAAATTGGTTTTAATGCATCAAATAAAGCTCCTATAGGACGTACAATTTCAGTAAAAATTGTTTTCAGTGCTTCTAATAAATTTTTAGCTCTGTCTGTCTCTTTGTTTAACGACCATCATGCTGCAATTAAAGCCATTACAACAATTAATACTGCTGTAATTGGGTTTGTTAACATTGATTCATTCAATGCATCTTGAGCTGCTTTAGCAGCGATTGTAGAAGCCGTTTCTGCATCCAAGCCTTTCTTTTGCAATTTGGTGGCTAATATATCTGCAATACGCGCCTTAATACCAAGGCCAGTCGCGGCCACTTGTTTACCTTCTGCTTCCACTGCTTTATTGATAGCTTTTGCATGTAAAAGTTCTACTATAGCAGCTCCAGCAGTTGCAGCAATATCTAATAATTTTTGTGCAATTAAGGGAGCGAAAAGTACTAAAATACCGCCCATTAATCCATATACAACAGCTATATTATTAGATAATATACTTAGAACATCAGACAATTTATTAATTACAGTAATTGCCACATCACTATTAGTTAATGCTGTAACAAATTCCTGATATGAAGTTGTTAAACGGCTTGTCGCGGCTTCCAAGCCCTGCATATATTTACGATGTTGTGCCGCCGTAGCTCCTTGTGAGGTAAGAGCAATATTAGTTAATTCAAGGGTACGATCAAACCCCTGCATCATTGCAATGAGACGAGATTGTTGCAAGTTTTTTATCTAATAACTTTCATTATTAGTCTGACTATATCTTTTGAATCCTTACTTCGGTACTTAAACCTACTCCTCACGGATAGTCGATGAACCTTATACTTAAAAATCTACGTACCTTCAATAATAACCACAGCTACAATAGTTATTATGAATTGCTGCATTTATTGATTGCGGTCTAATGCCCATTGCTTTAGCCGCTTCTGCACAAGTTTTATAAGTACGTATTAAATTATTTTCTATATCATATTGTCCAACAGTTTTATACACCCTACTTGAAGTTTCGTAAATTGATTTCAAATTATTTTCTAATTGACTAATATTTTCTAAATTATCAATATTATTATTTAATTTATTACCATCAATATGATTAATGCTCAACAAAACTTCATTTGGATGAAATACTTGATATATTAATCTATGTGCTAAATAACTAGATTTTTTACCATTAATTGTTAAACAATATTCTTTATACCCAAGCCCATTAATTTTTCCTTTCATCACTTTGTTGGTAATGTTATTTTTAACTCTACCGCAAGTAGATATTGAATAATAAGTATTTTCAAAATTGACTCATTGCTCATTTGTTATATCTATTTCAGGAACTACTATTGGATTACTTGGTTTTTTATTAATTGCTAAATTATTTTCTGCAAAAGAAACTCAACATAAGTTATCAATATTAT
>CANQOR010000073.1 GCA_947625535.1 uncultured Bacilli bacterium | reverse complement strand
TTGATAACCCTCAACATCCGAGTCATCTTCAAGTTCTTTGCGAAAAACACCTACCAAATCAGCCTTACAATATTCTTTTAAAAACCGGATAATCACGCTATCGGAAGGTCGGACAAAACATACAACGCTTTCAGCATTTGCAGATAAAGCAAAAAATTGTTTATGCTTTTCGCATATCCATTTTAAGAAGTCAATAACTACTTCTGAATCATTTTCTGTTATGTCACAATTCAGTATACCAATCTTAAAAAAGCACTCTTTCGCGATCGGCATAATCAAAGAAAGCGTGATCAGTTCCTCGTCTTTCCTTTTCAGTTGAAAATATGTTTCATAGAACGAAAAACTGTTTTGTTTTATCGCGGTTTCAGTATAGTTTATATCTTTAATGTTTAATGGAGAATAAAAATGAGGAACGTTGTTCTCCATCCACAAAACCGCTTCATCTTCATTTAGCATTGAATACTGATAATCTCCATTAAATTTCCGGTATATCGAAAGAAATGGGTTTTCACCAACCCATACGATAAAGCCCAAGCGCCAAAGCATATGTATCGTATTTATAGTGTCATCTAAGATTTCGCTGTATTCTGCTCCTTTGTATTTTTTGGTAATAATACGGGCAATCTCTTCGACGGTTGATGTTCCATTACACAAATCAAGAATTGAAAGGGCAGTCTGGTTGTAAAATAACTGTTGCAGTTCAGGGTGCTTACGCGATATTATTATTTTTCCATTGTTCTTTTCGTTCCTTTCATAAAGGATATTGGTTTTGTCCTGCTTCGGTATAAAGTGACTTTCAAATCGAATGCTGTTATTCATGCACTATGCCCTCCACGCAAAGCAATAACCCCTTCCAAAATGAGGGATCTAATTATTTTATTTTCCGTTTTGAAAGACTGCTTCCTATAAAGCAATCCCTGTAATAGTTCTTCAATAAAACGATCTGATTCACTCTCAATAGAAAATCTAAATTCCTTTTTTATGCTATCTGCATAGTTCTTTTGAAAAACCAATTCACGATAAGAGTACAACACCTGTGACCTGTCGATTTTCAAGTAGCAGCCCTCTTTGTACCTTTCCTCAATCAGTTTTTCAAACTGATGTTTTGCCTTAATACATCTGCTTAATGCGGCATCTTTCATTTTCTCGTCATTTACTAACGCAGGACACAAAAAACACCTATCTGAAAAATAGCAATTTGAGCAATACAATCTTTTGACCGTCTCGTTCTCGCTCTTGATTTCTTCAACACATCGTGTAAATGCGCTTTCGAGTTTTTGTGTGAGGTTATTCTCATTTCCATAGACATGTATTGTTTTGTTTTTGTCATATAGGGAAATACATGGAATGATACTGCCGTCAGAAAGCATGGAATACGTGCCATTTAATATCGAACAATATGGTGTAACAGGATAAATGTCATAACCCGTCAAGTATCTAAGTAAGACCGCTTCCCATGGCATCAACGACTTAAAAATAAGCACATAGTTTGGCTTTTTGATTTTCCTATACTCTTTCGCCAATATAGTAAACAAATCAAAGTATCTTTCGTCATCAAGAAAAATATCCTGATTATACTTTGCATTTCCTGAATTACTCAAAGCGCCAACAGATAAAGAATCAAATGGCAAATTATCTATTAATGTCGGTATTGTGCTACAAAGATTACTATTGTACGCATTTAATGACATTTGTAAATTAATGGGGACAGTCTTGCCACATTTGATGGTTTGACTTTGAAAAGCCAAAATCCCCCGAAGTGCCTTATCAAATGAATTTGAACCTCTAATCATATCATTTGTTTCTGCGGTTGGGCCTTCCAAGCTGGTTGAAATAGAACACAGCCCACTATTAATTAGCTTGCTCACCAATTGCTCATCATTGAGACAAATTCCATTTGTAATTAATGATGTTTTAATTCTGTATTCTGTACATCTTACGATATATTGGCAAATATATGGATTGAGCAATGGTTCCCTAGTGGTGAAATACAGTTCCTTTACTCCTACTTGGTGTAAATTATCAAGGATATTTAAACCAGCATCTAAACCAATTCGTTTCGGATAGCTAAGACTAGATTTTCCAACAAAGCAATGTTTGCAATTCAAATTACATGATGGCTCTAGCTCCCATCGTATTGCACTAATCGTCATAGTTGTTCATTTAGGCGAGAAAAAACCAGTAAATTATTTTCCCAGCCAACTCCGTGTTTAATCTCAGCCTCTTTTGAGAAGCCAAGTTCTATCAGTTCGCTTTCAATGTCGTCCTCATAATAATTGGCTTTTGAGAAATGGATTTTTACTTTGTTAATTCTCTCTTTAATAAAAAGCTCCTTCACACTTTCAGCTAAAAAAGTGCTGAACACTTCTTTTGTCATCCCGTCACAACTTGTCCAATATATGGTTGCCGACTTTTGAAAACTAATAATTGCCGGGAGTTGATAATAGATTAGTCCAACAAGGTGATCGTCTTCGTAATAACCATAGATAACAACAGAATAATTAAACAATTGCGAACGAACAGTTTCTTTATTGGGAAGTGTCTCAAGAATAGGTGTTTGAAAAGACCTTAATGATGTTCCATGTATTTCATTGATTCGTTCCATAATCTGCCCAATATTACTGTCAATCATTCTCTGTATCATTAATAGCTTCCTCACTTTCTCAAATATCATTTTTTCATTTGAATGAGTTCCTCAAGTGTAAGCTCACGAATTTTTTCAAATGAGTTTTCGATTAGGTCAATATCAAAACTATTTTCATAGTAGACCTTAGGTATTGATGCCCCTGCAGATTGTAAATTTAGTGTGGGAATATCATATATCATTTCAGACAACTCTTTCACGAACTGAATCGTCCACGCTTTTGAGAGCCCCGCATTCCAGTATTCACGGAGAGAGTGCTTTTTAATGCTACCAAATGTGATCGGAATATAGGGAGATATATATAAATCACCATACGCATTGATTCCCACAAGCGGATTAATATGTGTCTTTCCATTTGAAAAACGAATCACATGATCAACTGGATCGCCCCAATCAAAATGCGTCTTTTCGTCAAGACTTTCGTACTTCATCTTTTGAAGTTGCCTAGATAGAGTTGAGTAATCATAATAACTTGGCATATATTCGCTAAGATTCTCAAGTGCTCTACCAAGCGGCATTAATGGCTGAATGCGGAATTCGCTTACTCCAAGTTCTGAACATAAAGCAGCTACTTGACTAAACTCATGTATGTTTTTCAATGTAGGTGTAAAGGCTACCCCAACCTTCACTCCGGCGTTCGTTAAATTTTTAATTGCGCAGATTGCAAGATCAAAACTTCCCGTTTTATTTCTAAGCCATTCGTGTGTTTCTCTCCTAGCACCATCAAGGCTCACTTGCACAACAGAAAAAACCCGCTTTTTTTATCTCTTGTGCCAATTCAGGAGTTACTAAAGATCCATTCGTCACCATGTTTACGGTTGTGTACCCATTCGTGTTCTTCTGGATTACTTCACATCCCTTAAGCACTTGCTGACTTCGCAACGTAGGTTCGCCACCACAAAAGCAAACAACTGTCGGCTGTATGCTGCTTACCTCTTCAAAGACTTTTTGAAGCTCGTTGTCGGTCAGTTCATTTGTTAAGCAGTTTTCACCGCTCCCGTTAAAACAATGTAAACACCGATAATTGCATTTATATGTCACATCAATGGAAATCATTAAAGGTCCTGCAATTTGATTGTTCATTTAAATTCCTTTCTTTTTTCTTCAATGGATTATTATCAATTGACACATGATTAGAATAGCAGATACTCACTTCTATGCTATTAAAAGCAAAAGGGCATAAGTGACCTTAGTTGCTGGTCAACTTATGCCCGATTAAAAGGGTTTTAATTCTACATCTCCAAAACTCGAAAAACAAGCTAATCCCTTTTCGAACACAGTTAGCCATACGGACAGCATAAAGACTCATGGCAATATCTCCCATCATTGACTATAAGCCATACAGTTTTCAATCCAGCAAATTCATTTATCGAGAAAGGATACTCTTAACAATTTGTAGTTAGGGCGTACTCCGCAATCCCAAACATACTGAAGCCAGTGCATTACAAGGCAGAAAGAGGTATAATAGGTGCAAGGGAATTGAGAAAAATCCCGAAAAAAGCTTGCACTTATGGGGGCGGAGCGGATGTACAAGGATAACAGCCAACTGCGGATAGAGGATTTTGTGTTTCCATATGGGA
>CANQOR010000072.1 GCA_947625535.1 uncultured Bacilli bacterium | reverse complement strand
AAATAATGGTCTACAATAAATGAATGACCCAAACAGTAGTGTTTTTCAGCACAACGTTTCTTTACATCATTCATAACTTCGGGCTGACGAAATTGTAAACTCTTCATTAACTCGCCAGAAGTTGCCGCTTTTTTATCAATAAAAAAGACAAACAGTGTATCAGATCTATACTTCCAATAATTTAATTTACTCTTCTTCACCATCTGGATGTGTTAAATCTCACTCCTCTTTTTTCTTTGTGATATATTCCATTTCCGAGTCAATGAAACTATTACCATGCAAAATTTTATATCTATCATAAGCATGACAAATATAATTAAAGCCATTTAAGTCTACTACTGCTCCATTGCGAAGCTGCATAGCAAAATCCATAATAGCTGTTTGCAAACGATTTTGTTCGTTAGCATCAATGCGCTCATGTTCAGCGGCTAACTGCGCTTGTGCTTCTCCAAGTAATGAACCCAAATTATTTACTTGGTCTTTCAAGGTATGATAGTTAGCTTCTAAGCTTTCAATGGCGCGACATTGACGTTCATTAGTGTCGTGTAACGGTTGAATAAGTGATTCGATTCATTGCTTCCGCTGAGCACTTTCTGCGGCGGCTTTTGCTTTTTCTTCTTCGTGACGTAATTCTTCACGTCGTGTGCGTTTTTTATCGTAATATTTAACTATTGCTCAGAGTGCGCCGATCAGACCTGTGATAGCGGTAATGAATGATACGAAAATAGGTCATGTCATCCTTTACTATCTCCGATAGATTACTATCATTCTTTTCTATTATTATTATAACATAATATTGGCGCAATGTCAAATTTTGTGAAGTATTACAAATTATTTATCATACCAATACAGACCAAGGCAGACTGTTAAGCCAACAAATAACCCAATGGCTACGGTGCCTATTGCACCCCATATTAAAGCGGTTACAATCATATTAGTTGACCTCGGTATCGCCGTTAATGGTATCGACTAGCTTGTTATATTCAGTCATAAGAGTTTGCAAAATCCAAGCCGCTGACGCAAAAGAAGTCGTATGCTCTAATAAAAATTGTGAAAACTCATCGCTTTCTATGAATTTTTGGATTTCTTGGCAATCTTCTATATCTAAATCAATTAACATATTACTCCTTTACCAGCGCACTGGCCGATATTTTTTAATAGGCAAACGTTTAGCTTTTTCTTCTGGGGTTAACATATCTATGCAAGCACCATCAGCAAAGTCGGGTTTGCCGCGTAATAAGTTGCCATTTTCGTCATGCGGTTCACGCCAAATAAGGTATTCGCACCAATTAACGGTACCACGCTGCAGCCAACTATAATCCTCAAAGAAGGATACACATTGCATATATCCCCAATCAATAAAAATAGTGCGGCCGCTATCAGAATTTATTTTTATAGTCACATCGGTGGTCCACACACGTTTACATAAACGCTGTATCCACTTCATAAACTCTTGGAAAGTATCACGTAAAAAACGATCGCGGAAATGCCCTTCCACTACAATGCTGTAATAGTCTTGGGTTTCTACGCTATCATCTTGTGTTATCCCAAACTCATCTTCCCACGCAGAAGAGTTAGTACCCGCATGTTGCACTATATGAGTATACATATTCTCTTCAGAGCCAGTGACTTTTGGTAAATGAGCTAAAACAGTTTCCAAAATATAGCGTTTTTCAGCCTGTGTACGCCCATAAGGACTCACAGTAACTGTGCCATGAATATACGTCCATGAGCTCATATTAACTCTCCTTTTTCATAAAAAATTTTAGGTATTCTTTAATATGGGGTTGAGTTGGCACTGGTACGACTGTACCCTCCCATTCTTTACATTCAACTCCGTGTGCTTGGAAATAACGTTGTAAAGCACCGCGCTCACTACAGTAATTGGATACTGCCTCATGCACCAGCAACACAATAACCAATGGCTTGGTATGATCTACTTTGCTATACCCACACCAATAATGTTGTGCAATGTTCTCAAATTCTTCATACAAATTTTCGAAATCAATCTCGTCCAGCGCGCGCCGATAATGTGCCAAAAAAGCGCAATTATTGGTAGTAGTCTGGTGTCCCAAACCACTGCATGGGCATGAATCAGGACTTTGCGCAACTTTTAGTCCTTTATTGATAATCGGCTTACAACGCAATCCATTTACAACTCCGCGACTATCTATAAATATATGTCCATTACTTTTATCCTCATGGAACCATTTGGGGTCAGATAGCGCAGTGCTAAATGGTAACATATTTGGATTAAAGTAACGTAATTGATAAAAATAGCTAGTGCGGAATTGTAAATCCATAATAATATTCTTCCTTATTTTCTATAAATATTATAACGCAAAAGCGGCTAAAAATCAAATTTAAGCTTTACACAAATTGTGTAATGGGAAATTGCTCGCATAAACTTTCTGCTATTTTTGTCACACGCTCGATCGCCGCCTCACGATTGCGAATGACATCAACGATAGCATCTGCGATTTCTATCATTTCTCTGGTACCCATACCACGAGTGGTTACTGCTGGAGTACCGATACGAATACCTGAAGTTTGCGAAGGCGGCAATGGGTCATTATATACTGCATTTTTATTAACAGTAATATGTGCTTTATCTAATAACACTTCAAGCTCTTTACCCGAAATGCCCTCGTCACGCAAGTCCAAAAGTATAAGGTGATTATCCGTACCACCACTAATCATTTTCACACCATTTAATGCGAAAACATGAGCCATTGTCGCTGCGTTATCTACAATCTTGCGTGCATAAATGGCAAAGTCATCACTCATAGCTTCTTTTAACATAACAGCTTTTGCCGCTATAATATGCTCAAGAGGACCGCCTTGATTTGCTGGGAAGACTGAGCGGTCAATCGCCTTAGCAAACTTCTCCTTGCAGAATATCATCCCGCCTCTAGGTCCCAATATGTTATATATTTAATACCTTATTTACTATTTTAATGGAGGAGTTGTTAAGGCTCGTTCTATGCTCCAACCACGCTCCAATCTATCAGAAAGTGTTGAACGATTTAGCCCAGTTAGTTCAGCCCATTCTACTAAAGTATGCGTAATATTATTATAAGTAATATAATAATTATTGCGTTTATTATTCTGCTGTATTTTTATACTAACCCATCTGCAATTTTCTGGGCAATAATTTCCATTAACGTCAATGCGATCTAGTGTTAATGATTCTTCATAACCGTGTTGTAATGCTCATTCTTTGAAAGCCAAATAATTATTTCTCCACTCATCACAAACTGTAATGCCTCGGCCACCATAATTTTCATAACCATCTTTACTTTCTAAATAACAACGTTTATTCATGGAAAGTCAACGGTTATATAAAGAATGATAAGGGCTCTCTTTTGAATGATCACCATGCACAGAATATTTTGTTTCAGACTTATGTATTTGTTCTTTATTTCAGCAACCACACGATTTAGTAGCTCCTGATTGTAAACTGGTAGTCGCTACTGTCACAATATTACCGCAATCACATTGGCATTTTCAACACATTACTTTTCGTCCACTTGAAAATATTTGGTCTGGTGCACGTTCTAATACAACTAATCTCCCGTATCTTTGACCAGTGCGATCAACTAATTTTGACATATTTATCCTCTTTTTATCTTTTTATTTTGGGCTAAATTTTAAGGTATTAAATAACTCTTATATTTTCATATAAGTTCAGACTATATCATTATCTATCTTATTAAATAGATACCCACCACTTCGGATAAAAAATCCTACTCCTTACGGATAGTCGTTGAACCTTCCTCTGTTCGAAGCTTGGCTGCTGATTGCCCAATTTCTAATTTTTTAACATTCACGCTTAAAACTATTCGCTTTTACGTTGTAGTATTAGAACTCTAAGGGGTTTCCAGCAATTCAATGGGTTTTACTTGCGCCGACCTAGTTTTGACGCAAGGTTTTATGAGTGGTTGTGGTCACTACATCGGCGTATGGAATAGGGCTAGGATGTACTCTGCCTGCCACCAATCCTGCGATATGCGCCATATCAACCATTAAATACGCACCGATTTCATCAGCAATGTCGCGGAATTTCTTAAAATCAATAATGCGCGGATATGCGCTCGCGCCCGCAACAATTAGTTTAGGGCGATATTCCCTAGCTAACATACAAACTTGATCATAATCTATATAACCATTTTCGTTCAAACTGTAATGAATAAAATTGTACAATTTGCCACTCATGGTAATAGGGTAACCATGACTTAAATGCTAAATCTTCATACTTTCATATGAAGCTGGACTATACCTTCAACCTATTCC
>CANQOR010000071.1 GCA_947625535.1 uncultured Bacilli bacterium | reverse complement strand
TATGGCAGTCAATTTAGACAATATTCAACCGAATGTTGTAACGTCAGAAATGTCCGATAAAATTTGACTGTTCTATGGGGAAATGGCTACGAGAAAAACTTCGGTTGCTTGTGCCTTTCCCCAACATATTCTTTTTGCGTTTGATATTGGATATAAGTTTATCAATGGTGCAATGGCAGTACCGATGCAAACTTGGAGTGATTTTAAGAGCGCGGTTAAGCAATTGGATAAACAGAGTAATCGAGAAAAGTATAAGGTCGTAATTATAGATACGGTTGGAATGCTTTATCAAGCTTGTTATCAATATATGCTAACTCAAATGGGTGTGTCTGAACCAGGTGAGGCGGGCGCATTCGGTATGGGTTGGAAAAAAATTCGTAACGAGTTTGAAGTAACAGTGCGTTCTATCGTACAGAAAGGTTATGGTTTGATTATGTTGGCGCACAGCGATGAAGTTGAGCGTGAAGATAAGATTACGAAGAAGAAAACTGTTGTCACTAAAATTGACATTGATAAACGCCCTGACTTAATTATTAAAGGTTTAGCTGATTTTACTTTGTATTTAAGAAAAGAAATTAAAGATGGCACAGCGGATGTTCCTACTGTTTATGCGTACTCTGATTTAATTGATATTGATACAAAGTCACGTTCCCGTTATTTTAATCCTCGTTTTGAGTTTACATACGAAAATTTGCAAGCTGAACTCGAGCAAGCAGTGCAAAAGCAGTATGAGGCTGAAGGAAGAGTGTATAATGGTGATCAAGTAGTAACAACTAATCCATATGCTTTGACAAGACCCGATTTCGAACAGTTGCAAAAAGATACAATTGCCGTGGCGAATTTACTATTAAATAATGGCTATGGTGACGATGTACAGGATATTTTGTTGAAAATCTTTGGCGGAAAGAGGTTAAGCGAATTAACCGAATCAGATGACAACTCCAATAAGTTAGAAGTGGCATTGACTACTTTTAATGACATAAAAGCCAAGGCGAGACTATAATATTGTATGACAAAGCAAGAATTACAAGCGTTCATTTGTGATATTTTCCAAATAGATGAATGTACGTCGCTAATTCTTCGGCAGATAAACAAATATGTAACAGAGCGCAGGTATGACTACAAGAATATTGCCCGCGCTCTTTCTTATTATGTAGACGTGCAAGGAAATACTTTAGAATTAAAATATGGTATTGGTATTGTGCCACTGGTCATGAATGATGCATTAAAGTATTTCGAACAATTGAAACGCCAGCAAGAAGAACAGCGACAAGCGGCGGAAGAAGCTAGCAAGAAACAAGCACCAGTAATAGCAAAAATAGATGAAATAAAAGGTCACAATACCATTCGTAGACCACATATTGATATTTCATCTTTAACATAGAGGTTTTATGGATAAAGTTAATCAAGCTCCATTATTTGACCCAAAAGCGGCACAATATGTGCTGGGTTGTTTAATGCATCAACCTTCAATTTTGTATGATAATGAAAAGTATATTTTGACGGTTGATGATTTTAGTAATAAAATTTATACAATCTTGTTTGGAGCTGTATATAACCTATCCTATACAGGAACAGAGTTGATTACGCCACCGAATATTGATTTATATTTAAGCGGCTATCAAACTCAATATGATTTGTATACGCAAGCAAATGGTAATGATTTGGCGCAGTTAATTTATGAAATGACTGAAGACTTTGATATGGCGCAGTTCAATTATTATTATGAGCGCATTAAGAAGTTTTCAACATTGCGTGAGTTAAAAAATAAGGGTTTTAGTATTAATGAGTTTTATAATCCTGACTTTTTGAATCAAGCCGAAGAAGAAGAACGATTTAATAAATTAACTGTACAAGATATTCTAAATCGTATCCGTAATAAAATTCAGCTCGTTGAAAATCATAATTTAACCAAGCAAGAAGCAACAGGGCAGTATGCGGCGAAAGGTATTCGTGATTTAGTACAAAGTTTAAGATTGCAACCTGAAGTTGGGATACCGTTGGAGGGTAAGTACTTTAACTACACAACTAGAGGATGTAGAAAAGGTAAAATGTATATGTACTCAGCACCATCTGGTGGTGGTAAAACAAGGACTATGGTTGGTAATGCCTGTGCAATTGCGTTCCCCCATATTGAGTTGGGTAAAGTAGTAATGCCGCCAGTATTGCAACCTGTATTATTTATCGCAACAGAAATGCAAGCTGATGAAATACAGACATTAATTTTATCTTGGATTAGTGGTGTAAATGAAGAAAAGATATTATTAAATACATGTACCCCAGATGAAGAACACTTGTTGTCAATAGCAATTAATATAATGGAAAAGTATGAGAAGAACTTTATCATTGAGGCCATTCCAAATCCCAATGTACAAAGTTTGAAAAGTATGATTACCAACTATATATTACATGACGGTGTAGAGTATATCTTTTATGATTATATTTTTACTTCAGTGGCGCTTATGGATGAATTTAAGAGCGTGGGTTTAAGAGAGGATAAACCGAAAGGTCTATGTCCATATATAACTTTTCCGCTTATCAGCGGGGTACATAATTATATTATGTGCTAACGAGGAACCTATACCAGGAATCTCGTGGGAAGCAATTACTATTGGAATACTAATTATCGGAGGATTTCAATAGTGGATAAAATACAACATTTTTATTATTATAAAATTACTTGTAAAATAACTGGTTTAGCTTATATTGGTATTTCAACAGATGTAGAAAAACGTTGGCAAAGACATCGAGGACTTTTAAGAAACAATAAACATCATAGCACAAAATTACAAAATGCATGAAATAAATATGGTGAAGACAATTTTGTCTTTGAAATTATCGATGAACTTGACACAACGACTATAGTTGGATATCAACATGAAGTAGAATTAATTGCACAATATGATACATATAAACATGGTTATAATATGTCTATTGGTGGATTAGTCAATCCTATGTATACCCCAGAAGTAGCAGAAAAGATGACTCAAACAAAACAATCACAAGTAGATAATATTGTACAATTAAAGAAAATAGACTTGAATCATTTTCAAATTATAAATATCTGACATTCTAGAAAAGAAGCGTTCCGTGTAAAAGGATATGACTTCCGCAACATATGTCATTCTATTAAAAAACATACTTTGGGTAATGGTTTTTATTGAGTCGAAGAATCTAAATTAAAAGAATGAAGACCCAGTTTGGGTAGTGGTTCTTTAATTAAAGAAGTCGATGCTGATGGTAATATTATCCAGGTTTATGAATCTCAAGGGGCCGCAGAACGAGCTAAAGGATTGCCAGCTACGACAATCGCTCATGCTTTAATGCGCAACGGCATAACTCATGGCTATAAATTTGAGAGAATGTCAGAACAAGAATTTTATGAACTTTATCCAATAGTAATTGAACCTGTACAGACTATCCCTGAGGCGTAATTGCGAGGGAGTACCGCTGCTATTGATACGCAGCCCAATTTTAGGAAACGAAGTTGGTTAAATGGGGAAATGGTTATAGCAGTAAATATACTGTTAAGAAATAGTCGACTCTGCCCTTGTGGCAGAATGGTAGTTTTAATGATGTTGTCCAACACTCTTAAAGAAGTGGCGGCTAATTATAACGTCTTTGTAATGACAGCGAGTCAGTTAAATGGTGATTGGGCGAAATACACAACGCGTAACGCAAATTGTTTACGTGGCGCAAAGAGTCTAGCAGACAAGATTGACGTTGGTTGTATTGGTGTACGTTGTGACACTGATGAGTTGAATAAAGTACAGGATTATTGTATGCAACTTGGATTGCGGCAGCCTAATATCGTTATTGATGTATATAAAAATCGACGCGGCAAGATGTGCGATGTGAAAATATTTAGATGGTTTGATTATGGGACGTGTCGCGCTGAAGATATTGTAGTAACTACACAAACCGATTATAAAATTTTGAATGATGTTCCTGTATTAGAATATACACAAACGTATGAAGATTTAAGAAAGTATGAGTAGTATTGATTATAAAGCTATTCAAGACGCACTAACACCCGAAGATATAAAACATATTTTAAGCACATACGATGTTAAACCGTATCTAGAGGCTGTAAACTATATTGTTTTTCCTACAGTGTGCCATAATTTAACGGGCGGCAGCCCGAAGCTATACTATTATAAAGATAGCCACTTATTCAAATGTTATACTGAATGCGGCGACGTATTTAATATATTTACGCTGTTGGTCAAAATTAATAAATTGCGTGGCACGCCCATTAGTTATGCCGAAGCGGCACGGCAATGCGGTATACATGGCTTATCATTTTTGGAAGGCGGCCGTATTAAAAGTGTAGAAGATGATATAAATTATTTATATAACCTACTAAAAACACAAGATGTCTCTATTCATTTGCCAACATTAGATGACAGTATATTGGGCCGCTATGTATTTGACGAAAACGCATTAAAGTTATG
>CANQOR010000070.1 GCA_947625535.1 uncultured Bacilli bacterium | reverse complement strand
TTTTCTCCTGCCGAGTGGATCGCCATTCACCGCAGATTGTTCGAGGGTGTATTTGACCACGCCGGCCAAATCCGAAAATACAATATTTTCAAAAAGGAATGGATACTGAACGGCGAATCGGTTATCTACGCCGATTTCAACAGTATCAAGGAAACATTGGATTATGATTTTGCCACCGAAAAACAGTTTTCCTATGAGGGGCTGTCGATTGAAGCATCGGTAAAGCACCTTGCAAAATTCGCATCGGATATTTGGCAGATTCATCCCTTCGGCGAGGGTAACACAAGAGCCACCGCCGTGTTTATGATCAAGTATATGAAAACCTTCGGGTTCCGTGTCAACAACGATGCGTTCCGTGAAAATTCCTGGTATTTCCGCAACGCACTGGTTCGAGCAAACTACAACGATCTGCAAAAAGGCATCCATTCCACCACAAAATTCTTGGAATTGTTTTTCGCAAATCTCCTGCTCGGTACCAACTACGAATTGAAAAATCGCTATATGCACGTTGATTTTGCGGATGAAACTGCATCCCAAAGTGCCAAAAGCGAAGCGCCAAAGTGCCAAATCAGCACTTTGAAATGTACTTTAGAAGAACTTGCGGTATTGGACTTAATTAAAAAAGACCCGTCTGTTAAGCAAGCCGAACTTGCGGAACAAACAGGTAGATCTGTCAGAAGCATAAAGCGCATCATAGACTCTCTGAAAGAGAAACAATATATCCGTAGAGTAAACGGCAAACGCTACGGTAAGTGGGAAGTTTTGGTTTAAATCTTATTATCCCGCATATATCTTTTCCTGCACCTGCTCGTGCGAAATTTGTAGACGATTGAGGGAAAATATCGAAGGAGGTCTAACCGTGATCTTAGATAAAATGCAGATGACGGAAGAAGACATCAAATTGCAATATATAACTCCGGCAATACAAGCAAAGTGGGGACTCGGCCGTATTACAATGGAAACCCAAATAACCGATGGCCGAATCAATCTTAAAGGAAATATTGTGATCCGTGAGAAGCCCAAAAAAGCGGACTATGTCCTTTATTTGAACAAAAACAAACCCATCGCTATTGTTGAAGCTAAGGATAATAACCATTCTGTTTCCTATGGGCTGCAGCAGGCAATTACCTATGCCCAAATGCAGGATATTCCTTTTGCATACAGCTCCAACGGTGATGGTTTCCAAGAGCACGACCTTTTGACCGGTTTGGAACGCACCTTATCTATAGACGAGTTTCCCACCGTAGAAGAACTCACTCTGCGCTGGGAAAGTGAATCGAACGGCAGCAAAGGAATCTCTGCAGAGGAAAAGAAAGTAATCGGTCAGCCGTATTACTCTAGTCAAAACACTTACGATCCCAGATATTATCAGCGTAATGCTATTAACCGTACTGTTGAAGCAATTGCTAAAGGTCAAAAGCGGCTTCTGTTGGTTATGGCTACGGGTACCGGTAAAACTTATACGGCTTTTCAAATTGTTTATCGTTTACTGAAAAGCGGATTAAAGAGAAAGGTGCTGTATTTAGCTGACCGCAATATTCTTGTAGATCAATCCATTCAGCAGGACTTCTCTCCGCTTGAAAAGACAATTCATAAAATCAATTTTACAAAAGATGATCCCGTTACCATCACTTCTCACGAAGTCTATTTCTCCCTTTATCAGCAACTTGCAGGTAATGAAGAAAACGAAGATGAGGAAAGCGGCGAAGAAACAGTTGCTCGCTTTGCAAAACTCTTTAATAAGGATTTCTTTGATCTTATTATCGTTGATGAGTGTCACAGAGGCTCTGCAAAAAAAGACAGTAACTGGAGAAAGATCCTCGACTATTTCTCTTCCGCTACGCAAATCGGTATGACCGCCACGCCGAAAGAAACCAAATATATTTCCAACATCGATTACTTCGGTGAACCGATTTATACCTATAGCCTTCGTGAAGGTATTGAGGATGGCTTTCTTGCACCATTTAAAGTCATCAATGTTAAAACGGACATTTCGGATGGATGGCGCCCTTGCAAAGGCCAGCTTGATAAGTTCGGTAACGAAATCGAAGACCGAATTTATACCAACAACGATTTTGATTACAACATCATTTTGGAAGACCGTACATACGAAGTTGCTAAAGAAATAACCGAATACTTAAAAAGCACGGATAGAATGCAGAAAACCATTGTATTTTGCGCTACCGAAGATCATGCAGAGCGTATGCGTATTGCTCTTAATAACCTTAACGCTGATATGGTTAAGGAGGACCCTGATTATGTTGTGCGTATTACAGGTTCTGATACTTACGGCAAAAGCAAACTGGATTATTTTATCTCCGTTTCTGCGCCATATCCGGTTATTGCCACCACTTCAAAATTGCTCTCCACCGGTGCAGATTGCAAAATGACAAAACTGATCGTCCTCGATGAAATGATCGGTTCGATGACTGAATTTAAGCAGATTATTGGCCGTGGCACCCGCCTTCGTGAAAAAGAGGGTAAGTGCTACTTTGTTGTTATGGACTTCCGCAATGTAACAAGACTATTCTCCGATCCAGATTGGGATGGGCCTATTGAAATGGTAGACGGTTATGATCCGGAACACAAACCAACGCCCAGCCCCACAAAACCCGGCAACGGTGATGATCCTGTTGCTCCTCCAACAGTAGACAAATATATCGTAGATGAAAACGGATGCGATGTTCACATTATCGGTAAGCGTGTTGAGGTTTATGATGTGGATGGGAAACTTCTCCGGCAAGAAAGCATTGTAGACTATACAAAGTCCAATATTCTCGGAAGATATGCATCTCTTGACAACTTCATCCTAAAATGGACGTCTGAGGAAAAGAAAGAAGCCATTCGAGAACTGCTGAAAGAGCAGGGCATCGACCTTGAGCAAATGAAAGCAGATCAAGGAATGACGGATGTAGACGACTTCGACTTTATTTGTCACGTTGCCTATGACCAAAAGCCGCTCACTCGCCGTGAAAGAGCAAACAATGTTAAAAAGCGTGATTTCTTAGGAAAATACAGCGGTGTCGCAAGAGAGGTGCTGGAAGCCCTTCTCGATAAATACATGAATACCGGTATTTGCGAAATAGAGAAAACCGAAATTCTTCAGCTTGATCCTTTCAAAAAGTTCGGTAAACCTTCCAAAATTGCCACTTACTTCGGCGGAAAAGCGGGCTATCTCCAAGCCATAAGAGAATTGGAAGAAGAATTATATAAAGCAAGTTAAAATCAGGTGATTTTATGGAACATAAGCATATTCAACGAGTGACTTTCAAAGTGGAGCTCTTGAATATGGAAAAGCTCATGGCATTGCTTTGATTAAAGCCGAAGACTATCGTTTTGAATATCTTTCCCATTCCAGCGGTCAGCAGCAAAGCGATGACAATGATCCTTTCCTTTATGCTGAAAAACATATGCCACCTTATGTTGCGTTTGATTGTACAGCCGATACCGGGGAACCTCTTAAAATATATCCCACACGGGAAATGATCAAAGAACTCTTCATCGAACAGAACCGCAGAATGAAAGAGATATTCGGCATTGACGCACCTCTCGACTTTTCAGAAATATAAGAAAGCGCAGGTCAAAGTATATGAGCAATCTATCAGGATTTGTAAAAAGGCTTCGGGACATTATGCGCAATGACGCGGGTATCAACGGTGATGCCCAGCGCATTGAGCAGATCGCATGGATGCTCTTTTTGAAAGTATATGACGCCAAGGAGCAGGATTGGGCATTTGATGATGATAGCTATACATCCATCATTCCCGAAGAATGCCGCTGGGCGAATTGGGCAGTTGATGATAGATCCGGTTTGGCAATGACCGGTGATAGACTGCTTGATTTTGTTAATAACACTCTTTTCCCTGTGCTTAAGGGTAACGATATCAAAGATTCTAATGGCAATGTGTTGATCGGCGGCGTAAAAGTAGATGCATCAACTCCTATTAAAAAAGCGATCGTGCAAACAACCTTTGCAGATGCAAACCAGTATATGAAAGACGGCGTTCTTCTTCGTCAGGTCATCAATGTTATTGATGAACTTGATCTTTCCGACTATGAAGAAAGCCATGCATTTGGGGAAATTTACGAATCTATTTTGAAGGAACTGCAAAGCGCAGGCAGTGCCGGCGAATTTTACACTCCTCGTGCTGTCACTGATTTTATGGCACAGATGATTCAGCCGAAAATTGGTGAAACAATGGCTGACTTTGCATGTGGTACAGGCGGCTTTATTACAAGCTGGCTCAAGGAATTGCAAAAGCAAGTGCGCAGCACAGCCGATGCAGAGAAATACGGAAACTCTATTTGCGGTATAGAGAAGAAGCAATTTCCCTATATGCTTTGCATTACCAACTTGCTATTACATGGCTTGGACATTCCTCGTGTATATCACGATAACTCTCTCTTGAAAGATGTTTTGGATTACACTGTGGATGATCAATTTGACGTTATTCTTATGAATCCTCCTTATGGCGGCAG
>CANQOR010000069.1 GCA_947625535.1 uncultured Bacilli bacterium | reverse complement strand
CCCGAAAACCGCCGATTCCAAAAAAGTATACTTTTTTATACTTTTTCCCAAGGCGATTTTCGGGCTTTTTCATGCCGATTTTCTATTTGGTAGTATACAATAAACGCGCAAAAAAGTCAAGAAATTTGATTCCAAAAAGGTATACTTTTTTATACTTTCGGGAAGGTGCAAAATTCTGCGAATTTGAGGCCATGATTCGGACATGGTACCCATCGATGAGGTCAAAAAATCGGCGGAAATTTCGCGAAAAAGTATAAAAAGTAGGGTCGAAAATCGCAAAATTTCCGAAATGCGCGAAAAATTGCCGAAAATCGGGCAAAAATCCGCCGATTTTTTGCTCGGAGAGGCCACCCATGTCCGAGGGGGCTAAGTGAGCTTTCTTGCTGTCCCTGAAAGGGAAAGTGGCGCGCAGCGCCGAAAGGGTTTTAACCCCTCTGTCTCGGCTGTGCCTCGACATCTCCCCTGCGAGGGGCGACAAGAGGGACAGCAAGAGGGGCGACAAGGGGAAACGGATTTCGTACTTCGGGATCCTTCGGCTTCGCCTCAGGATGACGCAGGGGGGCAGGATGACGCAGGGGTGGGTAAGACGCTCGGCGCCCCTTGCAGGGGAGCTCCGCCCATCGGGCGGTGAGGGGTTTTAACCCTTTCCCCCCTCGCTCAGCTCAGGGTACTTTCCCTACGAGGGACAGCAAGAAGGGTGAGTATAAGAAATTTCGTGAACCAAGGATCAAACCCGTGTAGAGGCACGGTTTGAAATAAAAATTCTTCTTTTTAAGGAGGTATTTTATGAAAAGAACAAAGACAATGAGGAGGGTGCTGCTCGCGCTGTTGGCGACCTTGTTTGCGCTGACGCTGTCGTTTGCGGTCGCGCGCGTCGTGCCCGCCCGGGCAGCCGAGCCTGTTCAAGTTACCATTCATGCGGACGCCAACGGCAAGGTCGAATATGCCGTGTCCAATAGCCAAACTGCGGAGAGTTTGGCATATACATCGGTCGAAGCAAGTGGCACTTCGGACCCGATCACGATTTCCGAAGGCCAATTTTTACATTTGAAGGCGACGGTTTCCGAAGAGAAAGCGGACGACTATCTTTTCCAATATTGGACAACGAGCCTTGTGAGTTCAGGGGTTGTATCTTCCGCAGTTTCTATGAAAATTGAAGATACATTTACTTTTCAAGAATTGCAAGAGCAAGAAATTACCACGCTTTATGCTAATTTTGCGGGAAAAAAATCAGAATCTTTAAGTTGGAATGATGGTACCCCGATATCGAATGATAAAGAACTCGACGATGCTATTTCAATTAAAATCGATGAGAATACGGCTAAGTACGGCGATGTCTACTTTTTCATGGCGAATAAACGAGTAAACGAAACTTCCATGATGGCGCATGGGATCAAATTGGATCCCAACGCTCCATTTCGGCTTCCGATAACAATAGGAAGTGACTTTTTCGGCGGACTTTATGCTAATGCGTATTATATGGCATTTTTTGCCGTGCCGAAAACAGATATGCAATCTTCAATGGATCCCGACACACGGGCCACTATAAAATTCAGCGGGTGGACGGGAACGTATTATGATTCCAGAAGTGAATTGAGCGAAGGTTCCGGGCTACTTCCCAAATACACGGATGGACGGTCAGTCGGTGCATTTTGGAAAGTATGGACAACGGAAAGAATCGAATCACAATGGGATACATATTGTGCGACGAGCGTTAGTTCCCGCCAAAATGATCATGAGTTATTGTTAAATTTGACGACGCCGCAAGAAAACCAAATCTTTTGGGATTTTGCGAGAAGAACCTCGGACTTATATATAAATCCGACAACTCTAACTGCCAAATTTCAAGAAGTTCCCCTCATGCCGAAAGTCTCCGCAGATAAGCAAGAGGACGACAACCCGGTGGAAGAAATCGGGGATATCACGAACGGACAAAAGATCAAATATGCGTTCGGTCATAGAAATGCACTCACGCTTTATATTGAGAAAATCGGGAACATTACGAAAGACGATCTCAGCATCATGATCGACGGCGTGGAATGTCACGACCAAATTCAGGATATCGGCGGCAAGAATTTTGTTTTCGGCTATCAATTCCACCAGCGGGCGACCGTCACGATTTCGTATGCAAAGGAGGACGGAGTCGTCGCCTATTCCGATTTCAATATCACTTTTCACTTGGAGGAAGTCTCGGCGGGGACGATTGAGGAGGATATCATCCATACTCCGGAAGAAACGCAAGGAAGTCTTTCGATTACCAATGATGAAAGCGATAAAGAATGGGTTTTTGATCCCTCCCTCTCGGAAACAGGCAACTATGCCTATGGGCTTTCGGTCGAAAAGGTAGAAGAGAAATACGGCGATGGGGTAGCTTATCGCGGTGTCAATTTAGTATCCAATCTTAAGTTCACCTTGTCGGGAGCATCATCGGGAAGCATTACGCTACAATTTCAAGCGGGCGGTTATTTTGAAGAACAGACTGCGATGACCGACGGATTTCGGTGTGGACAATTGTGGTATCGTTCAAAGAAACAATTTGATATAAATGATGCGTCGTATGTTGGACAGAAAGGCGGTTATCTGACCTATGATTGGGATGACCCAGTGAGGCAAAGTGCCATGAATGGAGCCGTCATGCTTGCACAACCCAGGACAACTACGAGCGGTGGCATGCAATACGGGGACAGCGTTATTGCCGTTGAAGATGGATGGTATCAAACAAGTATTCCCATTACAGCAGATAGCCCCATCTACCTGGGCTTTCTTGTACTTGGGAAAGGCACCGGCGCTGTATCAACCGGCTCCACGACACCCGGGAAGTCCTGGGTCGCAATCAGAAATGTTCAGCTTACGACGGGCGAAATCAATGCGACCCTAAGTGTATGTAAGGATGCACATTCGGGCTCTTCCGCAAAGGCAACCGTAAACGGCAATTCTTACACAGTAAACCAAGGTTCTGAACAAGGAAGCAATTTTACCGTTACGGCTGGGCAAATGGTCAAACTTTCGGCGACGCTCGGAGAAGGAGATGCGTTCTACGGGTGGTCTGTCGGCGGCGTACTTGTTTCCACGGAACAGGAAGCGAGCGTATTCGTCATCAATAAGGATTGTGAAATTGTTGCATGGATCGCGCCCCAAGGAACTTATGGTGCGCGTATTGGCGGTAAATTCTACGATACAATCGAGAATGCGGCAAAAGGGGCAATTCAAGGCGATATAATTCTTGTCATAAAAAATAATCAAGAAATCAAACAGGATTTAACAATTAACTCCGGCGTTACGCTTTTGCTTCCATATAACGAAAAAAATAAGTTAAACGAATATGGCGCAAGCGAAAATGCTGAGAATCGAATTTCTTGGTTCAACAATAAAGATGCTTATTGCACCTTAACTGTTGCTTCTGGGAAAACAGTGACCGTAAAAGGGACTCTTGAGGTGGGCGGTGTGACCAATTTTCCCGGTACAGGTTACCAAGGGCACACCTCGGGCGCGTATGCCGAACTCATTCTTGAGACGGGTAGTAAAATTCAAGTCGCGCAGGGTGGCGTGATGGACGTCTATGGGCGCGTTTGGGGCGGTTCGGAAGGGTCAACCTCGGGCATGGGTACCGTTGATGTCGCCAAAGGCGGCAAGCTCTATGAGCCGTTCCTCATTCTCGACTATTCGGGCGGTACCGATGCGGCTGGCATATTCATGGGGCAAAATCCTTCTACGCCTTTCAAACGGTATGCCATGATCAACATCGAAGTGCCGATGACAATCAACTACGGCGGCGAGCTTATCGGCCATGCAACGCTGTATGCACTGAAACAATATTTCTCACTCGATCAGATTTTCATCGGTGATGATAGTGCAATCGCGAAAAAGGAAACCGAAACCTTCGTTATGTTAACAAGCGGGTCAAAGGTAGATATAACCTATGATCCAACAAAGACGGTCGACGGTGAGAATATTCAAAACTGCATGGAAGGCATCGGCTTGACTAAAATGGTATTTACGGGCGGCGCCAAATTCAGTTACATGACCTTTTCGGCAATGGGTATTTCTGTGCCCACTAATCCTGTCTACTTCTCTATTCCGTATAACTTCGAAGTGGAGATGAACGGGAAAGACGCAGAGTACGAGACGCGCACCGACTTCATGATTATGCCCGGTGCGAAAGTGACTTTGGGCGCGGGCGCGACGCTCACGCTCAATGCAAACACATGGGTGCTCGACGGATATGTGCAGGACGCACTTGATGGGAAAAGCTATCCTACAGCACAACAACTTGAAGATGCGCACTATTCCAGGAGCGGCAACTTTATCGTCAACGGCACATTGAAAATCGGGAAAAAGACAACTGTTGCCAAATTTGAAATCTTCGGTGGTGTAGATGAAAATGTCGGGAAAATAGTTCCCGCGACATTCCTCGGTATCGTGCAGACGAGCGGCACGGGCAAGATCGAAATTCCTAATGGCGATACGATTCTTGACGGCAAAATTAGTATCGGTTGGCTTGACGATAAAGGTGAAGTCGTAAAAAATTACTATTTTGAGTCCACGACGACTGCACGCGTTTGGGATGCGGTGCACGGGTGTTTCGGCGAGCTTGAAGCGGGCAGGAATTACACGGCCACTTCGGGCGCCCCGTTTACGCTCGACAGCCTCAATTACACCACGACCAAAGGCGGCCAAGAGACCCTTTCGTTGAGCCTCTCCTCGGACATGGTAGGGTCGTGGAAGGTCGATCACGGTACAGATCACTTGGAGCCGAAGTGAGAATAC
>CANQOR010000068.1 GCA_947625535.1 uncultured Bacilli bacterium | reverse complement strand
CCCCGCGCAACACCGCGGGCGGGTTGGTGGGCTACGCCAACCACAACTTGACCATAACAAACTGCGAGGCCGTCAACACCTTCCATCGGCAGAATAATGAAGTTGGCCGCGAAGATAACCCCTTGGGCATAGGCGGCCTTGTGGGCCCCGTGGGCAACGGCAATGACGCTTACCCGAGCCTGACCATACAAAACAGCTACGCCGGAGGAGTGATCGACGGCAACAGCACGGCGGGTTCCGTGGGCGGCCTGTACGGCGGTGGCCGTGCGCCCACCAATTTGAGCATCTCGAACGCTTACAGTTATATGGATCTCAGCAGTTGCTGGATGGACACCTCGAATCTGGGCGCGGGAGACATGGAAACCGTCAACACCCGGAAGGAGGTCAACACCATCGGGCACAGCGCGAGCGGAACGAATCTCTACTATTACAATGGGAGCGGCTACCTGCCCAGCTATACCATCGAGTCTAATCACAAGTGGGATTACCAGGGAGAGGGCGATGGCCAGGGCAATGCTACATCCAACCTTGGGACTATAAGTATCGGCAAACAGCCTGACAAGTCCTATGTGCCCGGAAGTGCTGGCCTTCAGAATAAAGGCAAGCAAACCAGCCTCAGGGCCGTTGTTCAGGACGCCGACGGCAAGTACGTCCACTACGGCGAGTTGCCGACACCATAACCCAATCACGCGCATCGGGCCGGAAAAGGGTTGTTCCCCGCCCTGACGTACACCGACCGGCGGGTATTTTTCTCGCCGGTCGTGCTTTATGCGCAATTATCCAAGTGGGTAAGCCTCCCCCAAATCCCGCGTTGGAAAACTACCGTAATTGTCGATAACGGCGAAAGCTCCTGACAATATCATTTCACAGGGCGTTGCGCGACGTGATGCCTATGTATGTGGGTGATCAAAATGCGCGGTCATCCTTTTCGTTCTGGCAATTCTCTGATGGTTTCTCCCCAGAAATCTCGCACGGAAAATCGACGGGTGGTGAACGGAGAGAGGCGTGTTTGCAGTGAGCACTGTTATATTACTCCTTACTCTGTACTGAGTTCTCCGTTAGAGTGGGTCCTTCCAGGCGGGTCATGGTGAACAGGGCCCCTGTTCAGGAGAAGGGCGCAGTCTCCCCTTGGCGGGAGACTGCGCTTTTGTTGCGAGAAGCAAAGTAAACCCCCAGCTTTGTAGGGGGAAGAAAAGAGCTTTAGCGGTGAAAGGAGTAGACAAGAAAAAAGCTCCTTGTTAAAGTAGAGGTGGTTTGCCGACCGCACAACTACAAGAACAGGGAGGTCTTATCGTGAAAGATAAAGACATAAATAGTTTAGAACATACGACATGGAGATGTCAATATCCTCAATTGCCTTTTGCAAAGACTTGAGCAGATCCCGCAAATTCATTTGCTCATCTCCGGCTGTGGTTAAGGGGATTATATCCGTACACCTGTTTTGAGTCAACGAAAATAACTGTTGAAGCCATCCGGTCAGAGCAAAAAAATACGCCGGATCATTTGACCCGGCATTTGTGCAGCTCCTATTCAATTATTGGTGTCGCCAGTTCGAATCCCTCCAGTTTGGGGGAAACGAGGAAAAATAGTATAATTTTGAGGTCGTTCCATTTCGCTCTGGAACGACCTCAAAGCCCTTGCGGCGCAGGCGTTTTGGCAACAAATAGTGGTTTTAACCTGCAATTCTGGAATAAGTGGTTAAAACTCCTATTCTCAGGAGCAGTCGCAACAGGCTATCATAATAACCTTCCAAGGAAAAAACACCGTGCATTTAAGATTGAATCTTCTTAAATTCAGTGACTAATGCTTCTGAAAGTTCTTTAATATTAATTTTAGTCCTACCTTCCAATGGATAATAGAACAAATAAATAAGAGTGTCCTGACTCGGAGGATTTCGCGAGAGGGTGGTGGAAATTTGCCCTAACTTAGCGTATCCGCTCTCAAATGAGATAATTAAATTCTGAATTTCATCTTTAGAAAAGTTACTTTTGAAGAACTTTGTTGAAAGAAGAAGGATGTTGCGTTTTGCACCATTTCTTGAAATAGTGAGTATTGTTCCCAAATGCCTCCAGTGCCACAATGCAACTCATTATTTCGTGTGGCGCTGCGTTTTCTACCGCAGGTGAAACAAAAACCTCATCACCTGTAAGTTCGCAAAGATGTTCCTTATATGTATATTCGTTGCCGCTCTTAAGTGCTTTTTTACTTATGCTATTCTTATAAAATTCCTCTCCAGTATGAGAAAAAGGAGAGTGCCCAATATCATGCATTAAGCAAGCAAGCTCAAATAGTTCCTTGAAGCTCTCCAGAGAATCACCAAACAGTTCAACAAGGTCTCCTAATATGGCGGTGCCTTTTTCCTTATGCTCTCTCATGGATGAATATAATGCCTCAAACGCAAGCTTCCCCAAATAATATACACCAATCGAGTGAACAAATCTGTTGTGTAATGCTGCAGGGTAGAGCGGAGCATAGCTAGTTTGGCGAATGTTTCGCAAACGCTGAAACTCTGCTTTATCAATTATTCCGTGAAGAATTTCTTTGTCAATCTCTACATACCCATATATTGGATCCTTAATGATACTCACGCTAATACTCCTAATTTTTCCAAAACTTCGGGCGCTAAAAAAGCTTTTAAGAGGCTAATCTTCATCGTATCGCGAAAATAAAATTTGACCTGTTCAATGTCGACGTCATCTTTTAAGCAAAATACTCCTTGCCCAGCGTTATCAATTTTAACATCAAAGAAATCCGAATAGTTGGCAATCATATTCAACTGATATTCTCTTGAAAGTAGCAATATTGCATCTTCTCCTGTGTCTCGCTTATAAATGCGTGTAATCTCCATGCCATAGTTTACAAGCGTATCAAAAGAAACTACTCGAACATTATTTTCTTCTAACAACGATATTAATGCATTGGCGGCCAAACTTTCAATGCCAATAAATGTGTACATTATTATACCTCCAATAATGTTGTCATGCGTCGAGGGTGTTAACTTTATAGTTTAAACTGTTTTTTTCTAATAGTCAAGATAAAATTATATGCATCCATAACAGAATTGGTGCCGGAATTGGTGTATAGTGATTAGTGGCAACCTATAGTCTGGTATAATCGTCTCATCACCTGAGGAGCGACGATTATGAAAAACACATACAGCGTCGAGCAAAAGCAAGCCGTTTTGAAGCGTTATCATTCCGGCATGAGCGTCAGGGACCTTGTTACAGAGACGAGGATTCCACGCAGCACGATCTATGCTTGGCTGGAAAAGAGCAAGGAAACAGGTGAAGAACATTCCGTCAGCAGGAAGGCCTACAACCAGTTACAGGAGCACGCCCGTCGTCTGGAGGAAATGCTGAATATTCTGAAAACCTGTGGTCGCGCGCCGCATGACCCACTTTCTGAAAAACTGAAAACGTTGGAACGGTTATACAATGAGGGTGGTCACAGCGTAATGGTGATTTGCGAGGCGCTTGACGTACCCAGAGGAACCTTTTATAACCACATTTTTCGTAACAAGAGGGCTGAGAGCAGTTACGAAAAGCGACGGGAGGAGCTGCGCGGGCATATCCGAAAGGTCTTTGAAGACAGCAATCAAATCTTCGGGGTAGCAAAAATCGCCGCAGTTCTGCGGGAGCAAGGGATAAATACGATGATTGAAACGGTGCGCCAGCTCATGCGGGAGATGGAGCTGACGAGTGTCCGAAAGGGGGCGAAGAAGCAGTATGAGGACGAATCCCGAAAAACGAGAAATATTGTAAAACGCAATTTTCAGGTAGACAGGCCAAACGCGGTCTGGGTGAGCGATGTCACCTTTTTCCGATTCAATGATCTTTACTTTTGCATCTGCATCATTATGGATCTGTACGCACGTAAAATCATTTCCCACCGCGTTGGTACCAACAATAGCACCCAACTGGTCAAAAGTACTTTTCGCGAAGCGTATGAGTCACGGGACCCGGAAAATGGCTTGATTTTTCACTCGGACCAGGGGAGCAATTACCGTTCCCGCGCTTTCCGCGCCTTTCTGGCAGAGCGTGGCGTTACCCAATCCTTTTCTAACCCCGGCTCGCCGTATGACAATTCCGTGGCGGAATCGTTCTTTTCGTCCATGAAAAGCGAAGAGATGTACAGATACAAGTACCGCTCAAAGAAAGAGCTTTGTGAGGGTGTGGCGCGATACATACGTTTTTACAACTCTGAGCGCCCACATAAATCCCTCAGTTACAAGACTCCAAATCAGAAAGAGCATGAATACTTGACAACCATGGAGAATAGTTGAATATACGAATTAGACACAGTGGTTCGAAAGTGACCGTTTTCGATTTTTAAGATTGGATTTTTCATAAAATCCGCAATGTGCATCTGGACATTTTGTGAATGCACAAAAGCTGAAAAACATTGGAAATCAAAGAAAAATAAAAGAGAGAACCTTCATGTCCAAACCTCAGTGGTTCAGATTTGAAGGTTCTCTCACCCCCGACCTGCTGATACAAATTGCCCTCGGCATCAAAATCTGAGTATTTTCAAGCCTTTTCAGCCCTTTTCCCTCCGAAATCAGCAGCTCGTTCCTGCTGTTCCCTCCACTGTTTCCACCCGCGAATTTCGCCCAGTGGGTCAGGTTGTGGGTCAGCCCACCTTCCGGGCGGAAAGTGGGCTGGACGATTCGGATAACCTTCAAAAAAGGGAGTGAAAATCAGCGACTTGAGGGGCACATAGTAACTCTGAACGGCGGAAAAGTCAAGGCGTCAATAATTTGGACGCAGTAGGCAAAATTAACTTTGCCC
>CANQOR010000067.1 GCA_947625535.1 uncultured Bacilli bacterium | reverse complement strand
AACAAATTTTGTCCCCTAGGGTTAATCCCTGGGGGATTTCTTTTTGCCCTGAGAAAACTTGACATTTTAATAAAGTTATGGTATAATGATAATATAGAATTGGAGGTATATTATGCCAAATAATG
The DNA here is from genome assembly GCA_947625535.1 of uncultured Bacilli bacterium. Taxonomy (GTDB): domain Bacteria; phylum Bacillota_I; class Bacilli_A; order RF39; family UBA660; genus Coprovivens. Next base: position 5,015 of record CANQOR010000067.1, on the reverse strand, counting down.
TTTACGAATTCGGGCAAATAGCAGATATCATTATGTCTCCCAAAGGAGATATGCAAGTGGGTAAGAAAACTTATAAAGCTAATATGCCATATACTGTGCTGGAAGATGTAAATTTTCAATTACAGTATGAACAGAATACAGCCACTGCGAATGGAGTCAAACCTATTATATCGGCACAAAATGCTCGTCCATATAGAATTGCAATTACGGGTTTGACGCTAAATGATAAAATAATGGATTTGATTATGCAGCGTGAGGCGGCTGAAGAAGCCTTAATTACAAGACGTGAACAGTGCTTTGTAGACGGCGATACATTATTTTTAAGCGAAGTGCCCGCTGAAGAACATAGTATTTGTGTATTTGATAAAGAACATGAATTGGTAACGGATTGAACATTAGAAGAAGCCAAATTGGTTGGCGAGTGAGTTGAAGAGAGATACTTAGTATTCTACAAGGTGCGGCGTGAAAGTGCTAATTTCAGTTTAGAGATGCCGCATTATCCATATTGACAGTTGGAAGTACAAGTCAAGGGTAATACTAATAAGTATTCGCATGATTTATATATGTTTTTTCCCGCAGCTTCTTTAATTACGGTACCAACTTTGAGTGCATATAATGGGGAGATTTTCTCTACTCCGTTGGTGTTTGATTTGATTTATAAAGGGCAAGATGAGCCTAGGTTGGTGATTTGTTAATGGCAAAAAAGCGCGAAGGACCATATAAGCTTGGTGATAAAGTCAATAAAAAGCCTAGTGCTGCTTTGCAAAAACGTCGGTCTACAAAATATCGTAAAGAACGCGCACATGGCAGAAAAACTGCTTTAGATGAGCTGGAGCAAGAAGATACTATTTATATGTTGGCTAATCAACTAACATATATCCATAGTAAAAAAGTTTATTATAAAGCTGGTCAAAAAACGGCATTACAAATTGTACAACGTAGCTTAAATAGTATTGAACAACAGACAAAAAAAGCAATTCCTCGTATCTGTAGAGAACTTGATACACGCCTTAATAAGGTTATTAAAGCTTGTCACAAGAAAAATTGAGAAACTTTCGAACACTGGTGAGAAACGGAATTAATGAATGCAAATTGAATTGGTGTAGACCCTGATAGCGCAGTACGTTTGCAACTTTTAGGATTATTAGATGAATGAAAACAGGGCGCTACTAAAATTCAGATGTATGAAATGAAACGTCAGAGCGGTAATCAGACTGGTCAGTACCAACAATTATATGATACTGGTTTAGTGCGTGTTGGTGTACCTATAGAACCTAATAAGGCCATTAAAGATCCAGATTCTCCTATTGTGCAGATTCGAGAAACTCAAAAAGAGATATATGCAAAGATTATTGCAATTATTGATAAATTTCATCCTGGGTACGAAACTGAATATGTTAAAACAGCATTAGAACATTTACAAAAAGGGACAGCGGCTTCTACACTAGACTATTTGAATGCAAAAGATATTGGTCGCCTAGAAGAAGCTTTTTCAGATGGTGTAGAACGTATTATAAACAATGGTGTCCATACTTATCTTGTTAATGTATCTAATGAAAATAAAAATGCTGAACGCAAAGGTAAACAGCTAGAGGCATCTCGCAGTTATGCTGGCTCTACAACTGATACTGAGTGGCGCTATGGTCTTGATATTGTATTGCCCATGAGTGATAAGAGCGGGATGCTTTATAATTGACAAGTAGACCAAAAGAATCAGGGTGATACTGGTGTACTTGATCGTTTTACTGCTAATATTAGTGCCACTAATTTTGATATTGCTCGCGCACCGACTTCTGGGTTCATTGATACTCAATCTTTTGATCCTCATTTACAAGCAGTCATTTTGTATATTTTGCGTAATGAAGATTTTTGAAATGCAGGCAAAGGTACTAATGCGAAATATGTTATTGTGGCTTTATTTGCATGACTCAAAGTAATTTCTGAAGTTGTAGGTATTACAACCGATTATGATTCAATGCCTCTTGTAATTAAGGCTTTTAATCGTTTATATAAGATAAGTGATTTATTGAAACAATTTTTACAGGTCAATGGTACAGGTATTTTGACTTCGGGATTAGTGACTCAAGCATGACAAACTAATATGGCTGCGAATATTAATGAAGTTGAATGATATGTAGATGCTGAAGAATTAAGAGCAAAAAAGGGTGAAGAAATTATGTTTATGAAACAAAATGATATTCCAATTACTTACAAAAATTTGAAAGGGGCTATTACACCTCTATTAAATACTGTGAATTGGTTTTTATTTCGTAAATTTGATTTGTCTACACATTTTAATATTATTTATAATAATGCACGTGTTTTAGCTGCAGGTGCAAAAGGAGTATAAATGGATTATGAAGATAATTTTTGTGAATTGTCTTTATTGTTAGAACAACCTGTTCATTTTATCGCACGTGATGCTCGGCACAATATTATTAATGAGTGAGATATGCAATTACCTACAGTGCGCGAAGTTTATTTCGATACTCAATTTAAGAATTTTATTAGTTTATTAAGCGCGCCAATGGATAATATCCGTAAGCAATTTACTTTTATTACTAATTTAGACAATCATTTTCAATTATTAACTGTGTTAATGAAATTTAATTTGAATGTAACTGTATATTATGTCGCGGATATGTTGCATAGTTTTCAAATTTTAGGTATTCCTGCATTATTACAAGACGGTAATTTGTTTATTAATGGAGAACAAATTACATACACATTATTCAATCGTATTGTGGAAATTATTATGGTTGCAGCTGGGGTGAAAAAAATATCTGATATTAATTTAGACCCTAGCATGCGCGCTATGCAAGAGAAAATCGATCGTATTAAACAGCAGGGTAAAAAAACCACCAAAGAAGGTGTGGTTTCTGAAGGCAATATTAAGGACATGTGAATGACACTGACTTATGAATTTGGATATACGATTGATGATATTTTACATATGAATATGTATTTAATTAATACTATTCTTTCTTATGTTAGCCGCTCAATTAATTATAAAGTATCATTGATTGCTGCGGGTAATGGATTAACAAAGAAAGTTAAATATATAACAAAAAAATAAGGAGTCAAGATGACTAATTTAGAATTAATGGCTTGTTTTCAAAGTATTTGTAAAAAAGATAATGCTTTTGATGTTTTAGAAGCATTACATGATTTGGAGCCTAAATATAAAAAAAGTACATTTTATAAAAAAACAAAAACACCCATTTACAAAGCCTATACGTTTTTTAATATAAATGCTGGGTTGAATGTCTTACATAAATTAGATAGTTTACGTGACCCATATTACGCTAGTGAGTGGCTACGTGAATGTATTGACAATATAGATTCGGCAAGTTTGGACACTTTCTTAAACAAAATTATTGAAGGTTTTGGTTTAGATCAAGTTACAGAATTAAAAGGAGATTTAGTTACTTCACTTGAAAAATTAAAAACCTTAAGTTAATGAGGTTATTTTATGGCTGATAAAACGCAAACATATAAATTATCATTCCAAGCGTCTGTACAAGGGTTGGAACAGGTACGCAAAGAATTAGATAACCTTTTGAAAACGCCTAATTTGAATATTAGCAATCGATTAAGGGACAGCTTAAAAGAGATTGAAACTTTATTCCGCGCTTTTCAAAGTCAATTTCAGCGTGAGATGGCCAAGACTTCTGTAGACGAAATTGACACTGCTGGGCTAGAAAAACAATTCAAAACAATCGCAACTAAATTACAAAGTGCTTTTACTAGTGTTAGCAAGAGTAATTTAACAGAAGACTTAAATCAAGAATTAGATGCCTTAATAAAAAAATTAAATGAGGCGCGTAGTCGTTTAGGTGGATTAAAAAGCGGTAGAAATCGTAATGCAGCAAAATTAGATGAAACTGGCAATATAGCCGATGCTAGTCTGCGCAATAATATTTTTCATAAACAGACAAAAGCTGTTACTGGTAGCTCTGGTATTACTTACGAAGATGATAAAGGTAATGTCAAAACTATTGAAAGTTTAGAAGAACTAGTATCTTTAATGGATAAGTTTAAGGATGGTACTTATCAAACTAAGGCTACATTTGAACAGTTATTTCAAGTTGTGGATAATACTCGAGTTGCTTTGGGTGAAGCGGCTGCTGAAATTCAAACCAAGATAGCAGCATATGATGCGCCAACTGGTGATAGCAGTATTGCACAGGCTACTCAAGATGTTGAAGATGCCAAAACTGCCATTGAAGAATTCAAACAGGCACAGCAAAATGCTAATGGTGTTACGCAACAAGAGGCTGCAATTATTGATCAAGCCGCATCTGGTATTTCTAAATTAAGCCAACTTACTGGCGAGGTTAGTGATGCCACAGACGAAGCTACTAAAAAAGAACAGATTCATACTCAAGTTGTGAAACAAAATACACAAACTTTAGATGCAAACAGCAAAAGCCAAGAACGCAATACAAGTACATTGATTCGTGCGGCACATAATGTATTTAATTATGGTACAGCAATTCGTTTATTAAGAACAGCTTATCAACAAACATTAACTACGATTACAGATTTAGATAAAGCATTAACTAACATGGCTGTTGTTACTCGTATGTCGCGAGAACAAACATGAGAATTGGTAGGTAGTTTTCAGGCTTTAGCACGGCAAACAGGTCAAACTAGCAGTGAGATTGCTGGTATTGCCACAAAGTTTTATCAGCAGGGTAAATCAACTACACAGGTCTTACAATTAACTGAGGCGGCCGCAAAAGCTGCAACTATTGCTGGTATTGATGGTGCGCGCTCTGTTGACTTATTAACTAACGCATTAAATGGTTTCCAGATGGCTGCTAGTCAGGCTATGGAAGTATCAGATAAGTTCGCTGCTTTAGCCGCATCTGCTGCTACTAATTATGAAGAACTAGCTGTGGCATTAAGTAAAGTTGCTGCGCAAGCTAATCTTGCTGGGTTAAGTATGGACTTTACTCTTGGTTTACTAACAAAGGGTATCGAAACCACCAGGGAAGCCCCCGAAACTATTG
>CANQOR010000066.1 GCA_947625535.1 uncultured Bacilli bacterium | reverse complement strand
TGGGCATAGCCTGACGTCAGCTCGGTGCCGCCGCCCGCGCCGCATTTGTAAATTGCATAAATGCGCGCAAATCGCGTAAAAAGTGGCGCAATTTGTGGGAAAAGAACTCAAAATATTGAATTTTTGCAGACATTTTTTTATATTATAACACAATTTGCGTTAAAAATCAAATTTGCGCCGCCGCCTGACGTAGCTTATTACAGCGGAGTCCATGTGTGTGCGTCTACCCCTACCTGCTCCTGCTTCGCCTGAGGTGAGGCGGCGACCGAGTCCTGCTGCTGCTCCTGCTTGGTAGTCTGGTAGTAGTCTGGGCGGCGGTGATGGTGGTAGTCTGGGCCGGCCCTGCTGCTGCTGCTGCTGCTTATAGTAGTCTGGCTCATATAGTAGTCTAGGGTAAGGCGAGTGTAGTGTCCGCCGCCTATCTACACCATTATACCACACATGGTACTATGTCACACATAATACTACGTCAGGCATAGGTTACGCGGCAAAATTCGTGGTAGTCTGGGGATTGACAAATGGCGCAAAATGTGTTATAATGGGGGAGGAGAATGTGGTAGTAGTCTGCCGCCGCCCTCATGGTAGTCTGGGCATACAAAAAGGCGCAGGGGTATCCCTACGCCTACAAACAAAAGGAGGTGAGTGTGAGCTACCTTATTTCCAAATAATAGCCGTTCCTCCCTATCCTGCCCTCTTTATATCTCACCCACGCAATATGTTGAGTGTTTTTGTTGTCATGGAAAATGTACAGAACTTTACCATCTCCATATACCCGCCGCAAAACATTCATAGCATACTGAACATTCATAAAGTGGTCGATTTCTTCAAGTGATTGAAATAGTTTGAGTTTCATGTGAACCTCCATTGGTACGACTATTATACCATAATTTCGGGAGGTTGTCAAGGGGTTTGGCGAAAATTTGACTTTTGCGTAGTAGTCTGCACCAGACTACTATACCCCCGAAGGGGTGTGTGTTAATGATGGGTGAACACACAAAAAAGGGTGTCAAGGAAGAGGCTGATATTTTGAAACATTTCGGGCAATTCATCAATGGTAACATCACATAGTACACTGACAATGCGGTCAATTTCGCCCTCTATTTTATTTTCTTCGTCGATTGCATCCGAAAGTAGATCGCTCAATACTTCGGGCGGTAAGTCGGACAAATCCGAAAAGAATTTAGATGCGGTATCCAAAGTTTTTGCCTCTTCTTCGTTCACAGTTACGGTATAGTGTTTGCGTTCTTGAATATTCATATATATCTCCTTGTTTGTTTGTGAGTATATTATATCATAAAATGCGGGTTTTGTCAATATTGTCCGATAAAAATGTAGTAGTCTGCGGCAGACTACTATGGTAGTAAGGGTTTCCCCTTACTTGGTGAGGTACATTTTTCCGTTTCGGGTTGTTTTGCGCGTGTACTCAAAACGATATTCTTCTTCTTCACCGTCCGCCCTGTACACAATATCAAGCTCACGCAAGGTTAAGCGGCGAATAGATTGTTTCACAGGGTAAACAATATTCCATTCCGCGCCCTTGTCAATGCAAGCGAACAAAATTTGCATTTCGATTTCGCTATCCGCGAGGGCGGTATGTTCCTCGGCAAAGGCGGTATTTTGCGTGATATATTGAAAGAGTGTTTCGGCGGTTGTCGAATAGTTGCCGCTTTCGGTAAAACGCTCATTTGCCTCGCAAAAACGTTGAAAGTCGATTGTTTCTGCTATGAATTTATGCACATAACCGCGAATATCGAACATCGGCACGAGGTCAAGCGCATTTGCCGTTTTGAACCATTCCGCATTGAACGCATAAACGTTACTATCGAAGGGGCTATTATACGCATACGCTCCTGCCACTTCAAACGCTTTTATGTCACGGATAAGTTGTTGTTGCACATATCCCCATTTGTCCATAATGGTACGGCGGGCGCGCATAGCCGCTGTATAAATGGGGCGTTTTTCCGCATAATATGCGGTTGCGAATAACTCGCGGTTGTTCCATATTTGGTCAATTACGAAGTCACGGCGAAGCAATACCTCGCGCGTGTCCGTGTTCACAATAACATAGCCGAGGTTATAACAAAATGGCTTGTCAATGGAAGTTGTTTCGGTGTCAGTCACCAAAATGTTCATGGGTCTTGTCTCCTTGTGTTGTTTGTACGGATATTATAACATAATGACAAGTAAATGTCAATACCCTTTTCAAAATTGGTAGTAGTCTGCGGCAGACTACTATGCACGAGGAAGGGGATTACTCCCCCTCCTTGTTCTTTTTGCGTTCTGCTTTGTCGCGGGCGATTTTTGCTGCTTTCTTTTCGGCGGCGGCGCGTGCTTTCTCTTCCTTTTCTGTGAGCTTGCGCATATAATCCGCGCTTTCATTCTCGGCGTTACAGTCGAGGTTTTTCACTTTGAGGTCGAGGCATACCGTGATTGCGCCGCTACCCTCTTCGCTTTGCAGGGCGTCCGCGATACTTTGGTTTGCGATTTCGATAAGAATGCCCTCTTCGCTTCGGTAGGTGTACTCATAGCGGGCTTGAATGTCATGGAATAGCGCATCCAAAATGTCCGCTTTGAGCTTGTTGCGCTCGGTTTGGTGAATTGCTTCGCCGTTTTTCGTTTCGGTAATGCGGAACGATTTGACTTGCAATTCGTCAAGCAATTTCATCAAGTTTTCCATACGTCAAAATCTCCTTTTTGTTTTGTGAGAACATTATACCATAATAGGGAGAATTTGTCAATACTTTTTTCGAAATTGATAGTAGTCTGCACCAGACTACCACGAAGGATGGGTCTTATTTGACCCAGAACCTTGTTGAGATGAGTTTTTCAAATTGTTTGATAGTTTTGAAAGAGTATTTGTATTTCTTCTTTTTCGTCCCGTTGATGCCATTGAAGTATTTGATAGGAAAATAGCGATAGTCACCCGTACCATTTTCCCATTGTTCCAAGTTTTTGCCATAATCATCCACGAGGAACAAATTACTTCCTTTGCATTCCTCGCCGAATTGTTCCATATATTTGCGAGCTGCTTCGGCTTTGTTTTCTCCTGCGCGTGTGAAAATATAATGGTTTTCATCTATGGCAGGCAGATATTGTTTCAACCAAGCGCGCTTTTCTTGTTCGCAATAGGGGCTGTCAATGCAAGCAGAGAGAATAGCCACAGGGATACCTGACGCGGCGAGGTTGTTTGCATAATCCGCGAGCTTATAGGGTTGCAGGTTGCGGAAGTAGCCTTGTTCGTACATGAGTTCAAGGTATTGAGGGTGGTAGTAGAATTTAGCGAGAGTACCATCCATGTCAAAGAAAATCATTTTTTATATCTCCTTGTTGTTTTGTAAGAATATTATATCATAGACGGCGGCAAATGTCAATACGTTTTGCCAAATTCATAGTAGTCTGTGGCAGACTACCAAAAAATACGGGTGTTAGAACCCGTACTCTTCAAATACATCTTCATCGTGGCTGTTTTTCACCCCGTTAATACTTACATTCAAAAATAGCGAGGCGACGAACAGACTGAAGCACCACCACACCAAAGCCGCCCCGATGGGGGTGCCGAGCAGCAGGAATGCGATGATAACTCCGAGGAGGATTTTCCACGTCACCTTGATGATTGCACATATCACGGTGAGGATGAGAAGTAAAATGCTGAATACCATGTAATCTATCTCCTTATGTTTTATTGTACGATTATTATATCATATATGGGGACAAATGTCAATACTTTTTGGGAAAAATGTGGTAGTCTGCACCAGACTACTATGTCATGGGAATTATAACTTCCCATTTTCTTCGTGTACAATATAATGTATATCTTTATACATACTCAAAATCTTTTTCAATTTCAAACTTTCTTTTTGAGTATGAGTGTAGAAATGGAACACATATTCATCAGCACGATTGGTTGCGGCATAATTATATATTACATGCTCATCATTGAGTTTCTTTTCAAAAAATTGTAAGTCTACAAAGGACAGATTTGCGGTTGCCACTATTTCCCATAATTTGTCCTTGCGTAATTTCTCCATAATTGTCATGGATACATATACGCCTACTAAATTAGTAGCTACTGTAATCGCCGCTTTGAGCCATATATTGAAATCATTTGCGGTATACACAATGACGAAGGTATAAAATCCGTAACATATGGAGGTGACTATGGTAGCAAGTAGCTTGCGCCCGCTTGCCAAAGCACAGGTGCGGAAAGTATTGAGTATCACATTGACAAGAGAAATCAATGTGAAAAAGAGAAGAAATTGCCAAGCCATAATATACTCCTTTTTGTTTGTAAGTATATTATATCATAAAAGGTCGTGATTGTCAAGTATTTTGCCCACATTTGTAGTAGTCTGCGGCAGACTACTATATGGGAATTAGGTGGCATTTTTCAGCCACCCTTCCGCGCTATTTAGTTGTGGTTGCCCTCAGTCCTCCGAGGGGTCATCGAAGAGGTTAGGAACCACGACCTCTTCCGCGGGTGCCGCCTTTGCCTTCTTCTTGCGCTCGGTCTTGGTGTCGGGCGTCTTGGTGCTGACGGTCATTTCGAAGTGGGCGTAAATGGTATCGCCGCTCACGGTGTCCGTTGCCACGGGGAAGGAAATGCCGCCGTTCGCGTTTTCGACTGCGCCCTCAAAAGCGTCCGCAAGTGCCGCAAGTGCCTTTTCCTTGACCTGCGCGCGCACGCCGTCCCTGACCTTGACCGCCACATTGCCCTTTTCGTTCGTCCATTTGACTGCTACCATAGTTACATATCTCCTTGTGTTTTTTAGTCAATCTTTCCGATTGCTCCTATATTATACCACTTTTTGACGCACTTGTCAATACTTTTTGGGAAAATTTTTAGAAAAATTTTCGGATTTTTTTTGCGGTCGCGTGCGTGGTATGCAAGTTGCCTTCGTTTGATTGTGAGAATATTATATCATAGTCAAGGCAAAAAGTCAATACCTATTCGGCATTTAGTAGTAGTCTGCGGCAGACTACTATATGGGAAAAGAGGGATTTCTCCCTCTTCCCGCCGTTATGCGCTGATAGTTGTCCCATCGGGAAGCTCTTCGGGCACATCGTCCTCGTCCTCATCCTCGATAGGCTGAGGCTCGGTGATTTTTTCGATTGCCGCGAACAGCTTTTCGACTTCCTCGTGGTAGAGGACATAGCCTTCCATCTCCTCCGCGCCCTCCGCAAGGGCGTCCGCAAGCGTATCCACGATAGAATACAGCTCGGCGTATTCCGCTTTGATTTCGCGGTAGTTGCG
>CANQOR010000065.1 GCA_947625535.1 uncultured Bacilli bacterium | reverse complement strand
CGGAGGTGAGGCGGCGGCAGCCACTTGGTATAAGGGCAACTTAGATTCATATCGTACTTTTGACACGAAATGCTCCGATGGTACGACAATTACTTTTGAGCCAGATGCAGAAGTATATAATGTTGAACCGATTAAAATAGATTTTGAAGAACTGTGCGAACGTTGCAGGGATTTATCATTCCTTACTAAAGGATTGACCTTTGAACTTATTTGCGGCGAAGATAAGCGCACATATTGCGCGAGTAATGGTTTAACTGATTTATTGGCTGAATATGTAAACAAGCCCATCCACAAAACTCCTATTTACTTAGAGGGTAAAGAAGGTGATGTAACGTATGAAATTGCGCTACAATGGACAAAGGGTAAGGAACGTTCATTCACATTTACTAATGGTCTATATCAAAGTGAGGGTGGTACGTCTATTACAGGCTTAAAAACCGCAATCACTTTATTCATGAAAAAGAAGTTCAAAGGTGAATTTGATGGTGATATGGCGCGCACAGGATTAGTATATGCAGTATCTTGCAAAGTGCCACAACCTTCGTTCTCAAACCAAACAAAAACGAAAATTAACAATCCTGAACTTCGTGGCATATGTCAAAAAGCTACTGGGGCCGCCTTAAGTACATTCGAAGTCACCAATGCGGCAGAAATGCAAAGTATTGTAGACTTTTTGGCTTCCGAGAAAAAGGCAGAGCAAGCCGCAGAAAATGCGCGGAAAAAGGTTTTAGAAGCCACCAAGAATATTGAACAAAATCAAAAACGTAAAGTATTTGCAAGTGATAAATTAAAGGATGCAGAATATCTAGGGCCTGATAGCATATTGTTGTGTGTTGAGGGTAACAGTGCTGCCTCCTCTATTGCAGTGGCGCGTGATGTAAAGAGATATGGTATCCTTGCGTTAAGAGGTAAGGTGATAAATTGCCTTGCGAACAAGGACGAGGATATTTTTGATAATGAAGAGATTAAGTTGCTTTTATCGGCAATGAATATTATCCCTGGGAAATATGACAGTAAGAAGTTAAGATATGGGAAAATTGGAATCTGTAGCGATAGTGATGCAGACGGGAAGCATATAGGATTACTCCTGATAGCTGCACTCCAGTACCTTGCACCAGAATTCATTGCAGAAGGGCGCTTATGTTGGTTACAGTCTCCCCTGTATATTGTTAAAAATGGGACAAAAGAAACCTATTATTATACCGATGAAGAGATGGCCGCTCGTAAAGGCACTGGTGGTATTGTACAAAGGAACAAAGGCCTCGGCTCTCTGTCAGCAGACCAAGCGCACGCCTCCATGTTTACACCAGAGTTTCAACGTCTTGATGTCTTGCGACCAGATGCCCATTCCACAGAATTGTTAGAACAACTTATGGGTGATGATTCGGCGGCGCGTAAAGAATATATATTTAATAATGTTGATTTTAGTACAATAAAGGAGTAATATGTCAGACTTATCCCCTATTATTGAAGAGAGTTTCCAACAGTATAGTGGTGCAGTCTTGCAATCTCGTGCGTTAGTTGATGTGCGTGATTGTATCAAACCGTCTGCGCGTCAAATCTTTTATTGTATGGAGACAGATAAATTTACACACGATAAACCTTTCCGTAAGACACTGAAGGCGGTGGGTAGTGCTATGCGTATGTACATCCATGGTGATTCCAGTTGCGAAGGTGTTATCATGCGTGCGGGCCAGCCATTTGCAATGCGTTATCCGTTGGTGGAAGTTGAAGGTTCCTATGGTAACTTAATTGAAAGCGGAAACTGGGCTGCGCCACGTTATACGGCTTCGCGTTTATCGGCAGTAGCAGATCATCTTTTTGAGGACATAGATAAAAATACAATTACCGAATGGCGCGATAACTATGATGATACAGAACAATATCCTGCAGTTCTACCTTCTAAGGGTTATTACAATATTTGCAATGGTAGCTTTGGTATTGGCGTTGGTTTATCATCTTCAATCCCACAATTTAATATAAAAGACGTTAACGCCGCCTTACAAAAACTCTTACTCGATCCAACTGCTAGTGATGATGAACTTATTTGTTTACCAGATTTTGCGACAGGCGGCTATTTATTGAATGCTGATGAAGTAAAAGCAAGTTTGAAAAATGGTACGGGTAAAGCATGTCAACTTAGAGCGGTTATTGAGTATGATGTAAAAGATAACTGTTTGGTCGTGTCAGAAATTCCTTACGGTGTTTATACTAATACTATTTGTGGCGAACTTGAAGCTATTCTTGAATCTGAAGAAAATCCTGGCATTGAACGTTTTAATGATTTAACGGGTAAAACACCTTGTATTAAAATTTATTTGGTAAAAGGTGTAAACCCCGATAGTGTGCTTAAATATTTATACAAAAATACGAGCTTACAATATTGGTATAGTATTAACTTGACCATGTTGGATAATGGGCGTTTCCCTAAAGTTTATACTTGGAAAGCCGCTTTACAAGCTCATATTGACCACGAAAAGGTAGTGTATAGAAAAGGTTTCGAATATAATTTGCAAAAGGCACAAGAACGTCTACACATCGTAGAAGGTATTCTTATTGCACTTGCAAACATTGACGAAGTGATTAAAGTAATTAAAGCTTCTGCAACTACTCAAGCGGCGAACAAAGCCTTGCAGGCTAACTTCAATTTGGACGAAGTGCAGGCAAAGGCGGTGTTAGATATTAAACTTAGCCGTTTGGCACATTTAGAGGTTGAAAAGTTTGAACGTGAAGCAGAAAGTTTGAAACAACTTATCGCACAAATTAACAAAATTTTAACGACTGAAACTTTATTTAATCAACAGCTTATTGATGGTTGGACCCAAGTAGCAGAAAAATTTGGTGATGCTCGTCGCACTAAAATTATGACGCCTGAGGCGGCCGCAGCGACCGAAGAAGTACAAACAGCTCCATTAGTTAATTTAGTGTTGAATAACGGGCAGTTATTGGCGCTTGAGCAGTTTGATAAATACAATTTGGCGCGTAAAGGTAGCCCATATAGCAAATATAGTATCAACTTCGGCTATCAAAGTACTACAACAAGTACAACTTATTTCTTTGACCGTGCTGGTAAAGTTTATAAGTATGATAATAGAAAGTTGAAGGTTGGTGGCTTAAATGATTTACCAGCTATAGATATAGTATGTGCTATTAGTGATTTAACTAAAGACTATGTCGTTACTTTAAGTAAAAAAGGTATTATTAAACGTACACCTTCCGAAGAATATCGTAAAATGACTCGTGCGGCAGCGGGCTTAAAACTTAAAGATGGTGATACATTATTTGGAGCTTGGGCTGCGAATGACAATGATAGTATTTATATTATCAGTAAGCCTGGCAAGGTTGTCAAAATTGGTTTAAGTTCATTTGCCGCAACTGGCCGTATGACTGTGGGTGTTAAAGCCGTAGATGGTGAAGTGATTAGTGCCACAGTTGGTGCTGACTCTGATTTATATTTCATGTTTGGTAATCAGCATGGTAAATATACTTTGGGTAGTGACTTTGAAACCAATGGACGTGCCACAACAGGACAGACAGTAGCAGATAATACAACTGTTATTGCACTTGTGGATAAGTTTATTTATATTGTGGAAAAAGATAGCAAAATTACTCGTTATACTTCAAAAGGTCTAGCAACAAAAAGCAAGATAGCTGAAGGAGCCCAAATTACGAATGAGCAAATTGTAAAGACGATTATCTAAATTTGTTTTTGCAAGAAAATTGTGATATAATATATATATAAAATGAAACAGGAAATATTTTCCGAGATGAAGCCCATCTTCTCTAATTTCCGTATCAATATTCTAAAAATTGTTTTATAAAAAGGAGAATTTAATTATTATGGCAGATGAAAAGATTGTGTTAACCGAGAAGTGCGCGAAGGTTCTTGCTTGGTTGCAGGCAAACGATAATGGCGAAGAGGGTTACTTTGGTACCGATATCGCCGAGGCTACTGAGCTTAATCCCCGTGGCATTCACGGTATCATGAACTCTTTGGTTAAGAACGCTCTTGTTGCGAAGGGCAGCAGAGTTGCTGATTTCGTTGCTAAGGACGGCACCAAAGGCCAGAAGCCTTACACCACGTATTACCTTACCGAAGCTGGTCGTTCTTTCGTAATCGACGCAGAGTAAGTTTCACCAGCACGATTAAATAATTAAGGCAAACGGGGATGATTAATGGGCGAATTGTCCCCGTTATGTTTGTATTTATACTTTGTTAATAGATTAATCGTAAAGTTAGAAATAATAATAAATATATAAATAGAGGAAAATAAAAATTATGAGTAGAGCAAAGGTTAATAAAGTATATATCGTCGGTGAAGTTGTTGAAGTTTCTACCGAAGTTCGTGCGACTAATGATGGTCGCGGATATATTAATGGCAAGATTGTTGTTAAGTCCGTTTTGAATGGCGTTGAAAATCTTATCGACGTTAAGGTGCTTGCGTTTGAAAAGACCAAGAGCGGTGAGACCAATCGTCTTTACACCAACTATACAAAGTTGGATGGGTTCCTTAATAAGCGCGTGGCAGTAACGGCTGAGCTTCGTGACGGTTCAATGGTTCAGCAGGCTAGCGGCCAGCTGTTGCACTTTAATGAAATTTATCTTCGTTTCATCAACCCCGCTAAAGCTGACATGGTCGACACTGCGACATTTGAGTTCAGTGGTTTCGTTGTAAAACCCTTGTATGAACGTAAGAATAAGGATGATGAATTAATTGGTTATCGTCTTGAGGTTGCTCAAGCTAACTTTAACGATACGAATATCAGCGTCATCCGTTTCGATGTCGACAAACAGGATGTGAATATCGCGCAGGCAATTGAAGCCAACTATGAGGCGGGTACTACAGTTTCCTTTAGCGGCGTAATTAACTATATTAGCACCGCAGAGACCCGTGTCGAAGAAGTTGCATTTGGTGAAGCGACACCTAAGACTTATATCCGTAGTGAGAAAGTGTTCCGTATCACTGGGGGTAAGGAGCCTTATGGCGATGAGGATCCGCTTGCATATCCTATGGACGAAATTAAGAAGTTTGTTGCCGACTATAAGACTGCCGATGCCGAGAGATTGGAAAAGGCAAAGTCCGCAACAGAAGACTCAACTCCAGCACCTTCAACGGGCGCCGCGGCAATGCAAAGTCGCATTCGTCCTAGCTCCTTAATTTAGGAGGATTGTAGAATATGGCAGTCAATTTAGACAATATTCAACCGAATGTTGTAACGTCAGAAATGTCCGATAAAATTTGACTGTTCTATG
>CANQOR010000064.1 GCA_947625535.1 uncultured Bacilli bacterium | reverse complement strand
AGGCTTTTTTTGAGCGGATAACCCTTGTCGGATTTTGTCGATATGGAATAGGCTTCATGGCGGCTACCTCCTGTTAGCCGCCGAATTATAGGCGATCAGCCAGCAGTTTCTTTCGGGGGTTTGAAGGTCATAGAAACGGCGGCTTCATATTGAAGAACAAAAAGAGCCGATAACAGCAGTTCTTGGGCTGCTTGTTATCGGCTCTGCGTCTTAAGCGTCTGGCTCTTTGATAACAACTATTTTCAGGTTTTTTACATTGATTAGTGTTTCCTGCTTACATTTGGGACAATAAAGCGGGAAGTTTTCAAGCACGGTATCATCCCGTATTCTTACCCGTGTTTTGCTATGGCATACGGGACACTTGACCCACTCAATTTCTTTTTTCATGTGCTTACTCCCACCGAGTTTTTTCATTTGCTATAACTTATTTGTCTTGAAGATAATACCATATCCAATGTTAATCCAATGTAAAGAGGGCGTTGCGGTTCTGCAACGCCCTCTTTACGGAAATTATCAACTTGTAATTATTCCTGTGGCTGCCACTCAAATTCAACGTCGCCGCCGTTCGAAAAATCTTCCAGCATAGATGGATTGACAATAGTTACTTTGCTTCCATCTTTCAAAATGATGTCCATACCGTCCCCCTCGCTTTCGGGAATGTCTATGCTGTTATTCTGCTCGTCATTCGTTGCAGATGGCGGTTCGGTCATTCTCCATATTCCCAATCCCAGCAGCGCAGCAATAGAAACAACACAGATACACGCCAATATGATTTTATATGCTTTCTTCACAGCCTCTCACCCTCGCCTTTCATATTATCCTTTTCATTTACCGTTACCAGCCTCCCGCCAGATAAGCCCAACACTACATCGGCGCGGGATGCGATTTTGTGGGAATGTGTGACGATGATGACACATCGGTTTTCATTTTTTGTAAGGCCGGAAAGAATCTCCATAATGTCATTCTCCGTGCTTTCGTCTAAATTTCCCGTCGGCTCATCCGCAATTAGAATATTAGGTTCGTGGGATACGGCTCTCGCTATACCTACCCTCTGCTGTTCACCGCCGGATAGCTTCAATATCTTTCTGTCTGCGGTTTCCCGGTCGATACCGACCTTTTGCAAAAGCTCATATGCCTTTGCCTTTTTACCGGCGGTTTTATCTCCACTCAAATTCATCGCCAGAACAATATTTTCGACAGCAGACGCATTGAGCAGAAGGTTATAGCTCTGAAATACAACGCCGATGCTTGACGCTCTGTAACTGTCCCGATTTATTTTTCTCAAATCCTCTCCGTTATAGGTGATCGCGCCCTCCGTACACACGTCAAGCCCGGAAATCAGGGAGAGCAACGTTGTTTTTCCCGCGCCTGATTTTCCAATGACCGCATACATTTTCCCCGCCTCAAAATTAGCGGTGATGCCGCGCAGTACGGGCGTTCCGGATTTTTCATAGGCGTAAGAGATATTGTCCAAATGCAGTAATGCCATATCGTCAACTCCTCTCTGATAGAATTTTCATAGGTTCATATCGCATGATATAGAAAAGGCCGAAAAGATTTGTGAGCAGACAGAGCCCAATCGAAACAACAGCGATAAAAACGATACCCGCCGGGGTCAAGGCAACAACCACATTCTGCGTGGCAGACACAGCTTCATCGCTCCCGATACCCATAATGACCCCATCTCCATAGCTTGGCTGGGACTGCTCCGAAATCGACACCTCCTGCCGGGCTTGTATCGCGTCCGACACTGGCTGAGCGATCAGGCTGCCCACGCCAAGCCCAACACACAAACAAAGCGCCATAATGCAGACCGATTCACAGATAAGTCCAAAGGCGACCTTACCCTTTTGCATACCCATGGCACGCAGTACGCCGATCTCATACTTTCTTTCCCTGACGCCCAGCATGGACAGTAAAATCAGGATCACACAGCCTACAAATAAGACAACCGCAAGAAAAGTAGCGGAAATGTCTTTGAGGCTTTGGACGGGCTTGACGATCTGATTATAGCTGTCTGCGTCCACATTGACATTGTAGACATCGTTAAGCCCATTCTCCCGTACATAGCTTTCAAACTCTGATGCCAGATCGGGATTTTTCAAATAATAGGTTGCTGATAAATTCAGCCCTTCTGTGCTGTGCTCCTCAAGGGTAGCAAAACTTGTGAGTATCTCATTGCGCCGATTGTTGACCGCCCAATCAGTACCGCCCGGCTGCGGCGTGGTTATATCAAGATAAATCCCGCAGACAGTCATACGGAGGGTCGGCACCTCCGTATGGTTCACGTCCTGAACCTCAAAGCTGTCGCCTATCTTCAAACCGTTCAGGTCGGCAAAGTCGCGGCTCACCATACATTCGCCGGACGAGGAAAAATACTTACCCTCATCCAGTTCACGAAGTCCCAAAGCGAAATCCTCCAGCATGGAAGTGTCAGAATATCCTAAAACAACTGTGTTCGGAGCTTGCCTTTGCACGGTTTCGGGGTGTGGATCGCTTGACGTAAATCCCTTATCCGCACCCGATGCGTAGTAGTTTTCCTCGCCGCCCTGGTCGAGTCCCGTAAGCGTATCGCAGTAGGTCTGCCGTGAACCTTGAAAGAGAGTGCTTTTTACAGCGTCAGATTTTGAAAAGGCAATGTACTGCTCCGAGGTTATTTCGGGATCATGGAAGTAACCGTTTTCATCAGGCTTAGTAAGGGTAAAGAGCTTTCTGAGGTCAGGTGTAAATGTGACGGCGGCTCCGAAACGATCCGCATAATCGTCAATGAGAGACTGCGTTGTAAAATGGATCATGGCGGATACCGTCACCGACGCCAATATGACGATAAGCACAGCGCCGATCAGCAGATACCGTCCTTTGTTTCGCACGATATTTTTGAGTGCGTTTCCTATCAAATACATAAAATCCTCCTGTATGGTTTACTTCGGCAATTTATTAATTGACGGAGTAAGATTGGCCAAGTTTTGCGGCTGCCGCTCTGCGGCGAGCAAAACGGCCATTAAATCATTTATTCATGGGGCAATAATTTTTGCCCCATGAATAAAAGCCCCGCGGCTGGCTTTCAACTGGAAGTATAGCAGAAGCAATGTTAATCCAGTGTAAAGGCGGGAAAGACAAGCTTAAACTTTGCCCCGCAGTTTTCACGGCTTTCCACCCATACAACTCCGCTGTGCAGCTCCACCACATGACGCACAAGGCTTAAGCCTATCCCATAGCCGTCCTTTTTTCGGTTTCCAATCCGATAGCGGCTTTCAAAAATCTTCTCCTGCTGCTCCATGCTGATACCAATTCCGTTATCTTCAACGGATACATATGGACAGTCTCCCTGCGAACCCACATAGACCCGGACAGGCTTGCCGTCGCCATATTTGATTGCATTATCGATGAGATTTGATACCGCCCTGTGCAAAAGGAACTCGTCTCCGGCAACAAAAAGCGCGGCATCCTCATCGAAGTCGAAGGATATGTCTTTATAGATTCTTCTGTATTCGTCTGTCGCAGTCCCACAGATGAGGGGCAGATCAACTTTTCCCTGTTTGTTTGCGCTTGCGGTCAAGGTCAGAATATCATCGAGATTTTTCACCATACAGTCAAGCTGCGAGGATATACGACCGTAAAACTGTGGATATTCATTTTGTATCATGGCCCGCAGTACGGCCAGAGAGTTTTTCTGGTCATGGGAGACATAGGAGCTCATATTTTCAAGCTCTCCGCGAAGTCCGGCGATCTCCTCCTGGGCTTTTGCAAAGGCGGCCTCTATATCGGCAAGCTCCTGCGGCAACTGGATATTGTCTAAGTCCACTTTCCCGTCATATCTTTTCAGCCGCTGTGCTGTTTCCTTAATGGGTTTTATAAGCCGGCGTATCAGGAAACAGGCAAATAGGAGGGACGCAAGGAGCGAGGCGGCCAGTGTCGCCAATACCGCAGCCACGATCAATCTATTGTAGTAAGGAATGAACGGGGAATTGATCTCACCGCTTGTGACAAGGTGTTTGCCAAGCTCCTCCAGCGGAACCATAAGACCGTTTTCAGTGAGTGCCGTACCGTCAACCGAAATATACAAGTCCTGTGACCCATTTGGCGCTGTGACCCTTATTCCGATGGCAAGCAGGATCGCGGCAAGAACGAAAATGCCCGTCAGGCACAGTGAATACAAAAACACTATGCTCCGAAGCCCTGTTTTTCGTTTCCGTCCCATAAACGATACCCCTTTCCTTTTACAGTCAACAATAAATCCTGCCCACTGGCGGCTTTCAGCTTTTTGCGAAGATTTGATATATGTACCCGAAGCACCGACGAAAACAGGTCAAAATCCTCGTCGTAGGTGTGCTCAATGATTTCCTCGCTTGATACGATTGACCCGTGACGTTCCGCAAGAACCAGAAGTATATCAAACTCTTTTGCCGACAATGGGATAACCGCATTTTCCCATGCAGCAGTTCTGGCCGCCGGGTCAACGCCTAACTTCCCAAACGTTATTTTGGGGCTTGTCCGCCCATAAAACCGGCGCACCACAGCGCGGATGCGGGATGTAAGCTCAATAAAGTCGAATGGCTTAACGATATAATCGTCCGCTCCAAGGTCAAGGCCAGCGGCCCTTTCCCGTGCTGTGTCCCGTGCTGATACAATCAGGATTGGTATATTTCTTTCGGCACTGCGCAGATAGGACAGCACCTCAAGTCCATCCTTGTCAGGCAGGTTCAAGTCCAGGAGAACGGCGTCATAGTCCGTCACATACGCCTTTTCCTCTCCGTCAAGCCCAGTGTTGGCAATATCCACCGTAAATCCCTGCCGCTCCAAGCCGGTTTTCATCTCGCCGGCAAGCGGTAAATCGTCCTCAATAATCAAAAGTCTCATTTTGTGCCCTCCATACATTGGCTCATTTTCTATTATAGCATATCTAATGTTTACTCAATGTTAATTTCATCTGCAATAAACTCGTTGTTCGTAGGTAATTTTCCACAGCGGTCTTAGATTAGCAAATAATTTGTTTATGCAGTACCTTTTGTGCAAAATAGATGGGATAAGGGTTTGCCTTGCACCTATATCAGAATAATGCGGGCGACCATCTATAACAGTTTTGCTTGTTATGACTCTTTACCAAGTACGCAAGAAAAAAGTACGGAGCAAAGCAATCAAGCTCAATGCCCCGTACCTTTTTATTATTGTAAGCGTGGATTGTCGGTGTGGTATCCTTAAATGAAGTAAACATCTGTGTATTGGCCAACGGTCAGGTAATCCCTGCCAAACCTGCTCATG
>CANQOR010000063.1 GCA_947625535.1 uncultured Bacilli bacterium | reverse complement strand
TTAAGTAGTGCAACAATGATATGTACTTTAAATAACGAACAATATCAAATAGAACTTGGTATTGATAATTATTTCAACTGTGATAATTGTTCTAGTCAAATGAAAAAAGAATTAAAAGATATAGTTGATTTAAATAATCTTAAAGATTCAGTTAATAATATTGAAGAATATTTTACAAATAACAATGGTTCTTGTGATTAAAATAGTTACAATTTGAAGGAGGTAAAATTTTATGCAAAAACAGAAAATATTTAGAATATTATCATTTGTATTTTGTATATTAACTTTTATTGGTGCGGGTTATGTACTAATAAATAATGGAGAAGTAAATGCAGGATATGCTGTAATACCTAGTTTGTTTAGTGTTATTTTTTCACAATTAAGTATTAATGAAAAAAATAAAAAGTAAAACAAATTACAATTTGTACGACAAATTTTTTATAAAAATGTAAATTTGCTATTCAATAAATATCAAAAGTATGTTATATTATTATTAGCAACGGAAGATTATATAAATTCTTTCGTTATTGGAAAAGAGTTGTAGATAACTACGACACTCGCTCCATATTGTATTTTAGTCGAACTTTTTAGTTCGACTTTTTTGATAAAGAAACAAACCACAATTCAAATATGAAAAGGATGATTACAATGAACAATTATATTTGTAAGATAGCTTCATTAAAAGAAATGAAAGAAAAATGGGATTATGAAATATCTAAAGCAATCGAAGATAAAACCAATTGGATACACTGGAAAAAAGAAAATATTGATAACTATCAAAAAGGATATATTCTTCCATACTATGGAATTCTAAATGGAACAATAATATGTGAAGCAACAGTTCATTTAACTACTAAAACAGTTCAAAATAGTAATAATCTTGTTGCTAATAATTGCGTATACTTATCAGCTTTTCGTACTAACAAAGAATATCAAGGTAAAGGATATTTTAGTAAATTATTCCATTATATGTTAAACGATTTAAAAGCTAAAGGATATGAATATGTTACTTTAGGAGTAGAACCTACTGAATTACATAATAAAGAAATATATAAACATTATGGTTTTACAGAATATATTAAAAGTGCTAACGAAGTTTATCCTGATGGAACATCAGTAGAAGTTGAATATTATAGAAAAAAATTATAGTAAATTCTCTTAGTAAGATTATCAAACGAAATTGATAATCTTTTTATATACATTGACAACTGTGTATAATCTGTATATAATATATATATACACAAAGAGGTGAACTATGGAAATTATAATAAGTAATTCAAATGGTGTTCCTATTTATGAACAAATTAAAGAACAAATAAAAGTTAAAATAGTTTCTAATGAATTAAAAGAAAATGAATTATTACCATCTATAAGAACCTTAGCTAAAGATCTTCGCTGTAGTGTTATAACTACTAAAAATGCTTATGAAGAATTAGTAAAAGAAGGATATATAAACAATGTTCCATCTAAAGGATTCTATGTTGCCAAAATAAATAAAGATGTTGCTTTAGAAGAACAATTAAATAAAATAGAAGAACTTATGGATAAAGCAATCACTATTGCTAAAATGAATAATATAAATAAAAAAACCCTTAATGAAATGATAAACATATTGTACGAGGAGGATAAATAGATATGGAAAACATTTTAGAAATTAAAAATCTATGTAAAAAATATGATAATTTTGAACTTAAAAATATTTCATTTAATTTACCTAAAGGTATGATTATGGGTTTTATAGGAGAAAATGGTGCAGGAAAAACTACTACTATCAAAGCTATATTAGATATTATTAAATCTTATACTGGTGAAATTAAAATATTTGGATTAGATAATCGTCAAAACGATAAAGAAATAAAAGAAGATATAGGTGTTGTTTTAGACGATATGTTCTTTCCTGAAATACTTACACCTAATGATATAAATAAATCAATGCAAGGTATCTATAAAAATTGGGATACTAAAATGTTTAATGATTATTTAAAAGAATTCTCTTTATTACCCAATAAACAAATTAAAACTTTTTCTAAAGGTATGAGAAAAAAACTAGAAATAGCAACAGCTTTATCTCATCACCCAAAACTTTTATTATTAGATGAACCAACATCAGGACTTGATCCAGTAGCTAGAGCAGAAGTAATTCAAATATTTCAAAGTATTATCGAAAAAGATGAATGTTCTATATTACTTTCTAGTCATATTACTGCTGACTTAGAACATATTGCTGATTACATAACATTTATAAATAATGGTGAAATTGTTTTATCTAAAACTACTAATGAATTATTAGATAAATATGGTATAGTAAAATGTACAGAAAAAGAATTTAAGACTATTGCTAAAAAAGATTACATAAAATATAAAAAATCTAAATATGAATATGAAGTATTAATTCCTAATAAAAAAGAATTTAAAACTAAATATAATATCTCTACAATAGATAAATTAACTTTAGATGATCTTATGGTTTTAATGATTAAGGGGGAAGAATAATGATAGGTTTTATAAAAAAAGATTTAGCAATGATTAAGAGTAATTTTAAATTATTAGCTGTATTAATCACCATATATGCCATAATGGGTTTTATGAATAAAATGGATATATCATTTATCTTACCATTTATGTGTGTAATGATAATGATTTCATCATTTAGTTATGATAACTATAATAAGTGGGATGCTTATTCTATCTCTTTGCCTAATGGAAGAAAAAATAGTGTAAAATCTAAATATATAACAATAATTTTAATGACACTAATTGTTACTATAATAACACTTATTTTATCTTTTATTATTTCTTATGTTAATACTAAAAATATTAACTATGAACAAATATTAGTAACTATGTTTGGTACAGTATTTGGTACTTTATTAGTACTAGCTATCATATATCCAATTATTTATAGATTTGGAGTAGAAAAAGCTAGAATTGGTATCTTTTTATTAGTATTTGGAATTATTATAATAGGTAGTTTATTTGCTAACTTTATAGATTTATCAAATATATTAAAATATTTATCTTTTCTAGAAGATTACATAATATTAATTTTAATAATAATAGCTATCCTTATGGTTTATGGTTCTTATAAAATATCAGAAAAAATATTCAGTAAAAAAGAATTTTAATAGCAAACTAAAGAAGTTTGCTTTTTTATGTTAAAATTTAAAATGTTAATTTTAGTTGACAAATTTCCAACTCTAATAGGTAGATTGCTACTATAATAAAATATATAATTTTGGTGTGAGGTGAGAAAAATTGAATAATTTAGGAGAAAGATTATTTAAACTAAGAAGAGATAAAAAATTGTCTCAAGAGGAAGCTGCAGAAAAATTAAATGTTACTAGACAAACTATTTCTAAATGGGAAACAGATCAAAGTATGCCAGATTTTGATAAAGTTATTCCGTTATGTGAATTATATGGCATTACCCCAAATGAATTATTTATTGAGTTAAAAGAAGAAACTAATCAAAATAATGAAATAATTCTTGATTCAGAAAAAGACCAAATAAGAATAAATAAAAAAGCCAAAGGAATAGCTATAAGTGTTATTTTATATATTTTGGCAGTAGTCTGGATAATGATATCTATACCAGTTCTAAACATGAATCCCATAGTAGCATCAGCTATATTTTTACTTATTTGTGGTATAGCAACAGGTTTAATTATTTATGTTTGTATTGTTTATAAAAAAATTAAAACTAAAGAAGAAACTAAACAAGATAGCTTAAAAAAACAAATTTCAAATGTTGTAGTAATAATAGTAACTATTATATATTTAATTATTAGTTTTAAAACTATGGCTTGGCATTTAACATGGATAATTTGGATTATATATGGTTTATTTGAAGAAATATTAAACTTAATTTTTATGTTATGGAGTATTAAAGATGAAAAATAAATATTTGATTATAACCCTAATAATTATCTTAACAATTATAATGATAGGTCTTTCTATATTTTATATAAATCTTTTACATAATAATTTTAAATTTACTAGCTTTAAATTTGGTTTACAAAATAGTAAAGAATTAATTCTAGATAAAACATATGAAGAAAAATTTACTAATATTATAATTGATTCTTCTATAAGTAACATAGATATAAAAGAATCTAAAGAAGATAAAATTAAATTAGTAGTATATGGCGAAAAAGATAATACTAATATAGTAACTAATAAGGATACTTTAAATATTACATTAAGTGAAAAAGCATGTATTGGATTTTGTTTTAATCAAAAATCATCTAAGATAGAAATATCTTTACCAAAAGATTATAATGGAAATATTGATATTAAAAATGAATATGGTGACATTATTATAGATGAATTTTTAAATGCAAATATAGAAATTGAAGAAGATTGTGGTAATGTAGAAATCCTTGGTGGGAATAACATTAAAGTAGATAATAATTATGGTAATGTCTTAATAGATAAAGCCAATATAGTAACAATAAATGAAGATTGTGGAGATGTTACTATATCCAATGTATTTGATGTAATAGTTAAAAATAACTATGGCAATATAAATATTAAGATAGTTAATAATTACTTAAATCTTGAAAATGATTGCGGTGACATAGAACTAAATAATATTAATTTAAAAAAAGATTCTTATATTAAAGATGATTATGGAAATGTAAAAATATCTAATATAAACGAAATATTTATTGATGCTAAAACAGATTTAGGTAAAGTAAAAATTAATAATAATTATAATAAATCTGATATTACTTTAAAAATAGAAAATGATTGTGGCGATATAAAAGTAAATAATTAAAAAAGAAAATAGCAAACTAAAAATAGTTTGTTATTTTTTATGATATAATATCTAGTAAGATTAATGGTAATTTGTGAAAATAATTTTCTTACAAAAAATTATTTTTTATGTTATAATCAATTCGTTGAGCAAATAATATTAAGTCAATTTTATCAATGAGTTGCAATAATGCGTAAGTCCAATTGTATAAGGACTTGCGTATTTTTTATGCTCAAAAAATTGAGGAGGTAATATTTATGAAAGAATTAGATTTAGGAAAAGAAAGAATACCTAAATTAATAAAAAGATTTGCAATTCCTTGTGTAATTAGTATGATTGTTGCAGCATTATATAACATTGTAGATCAAATATTTATAGGATGGAGTGAAGCGGGAGCCTTTGGTAATGCAGCGACTAATATTGTTTATCCATTTACTGTTATATCACTTGCATTCGCATTATTAATTGGTGATGGATCAGCAGCATTATTTAGTTTGTCATTAGGAGCAA
>CANQOR010000062.1 GCA_947625535.1 uncultured Bacilli bacterium | reverse complement strand
CCAACATATACTTTATATCCTCTTCTTAACAATTCAAGATAAACTATATTTTCTAATATATGTCCCATATCACTATCAGCTTTTTTACCCAACAAATAACTTCTTAATCCTTGATCTACAGCATAATATTTGTAATCCCTAGCAAGTAAACTCTTACCTTTTACATCAAATCTTTCAGCTTTATATATCAAAAAACTTTCAACAAATGCTGATATATAGTTTTCAACTGTATGATTACTTGTAGACATTCCCTTACTTGTTAATGTATCACTTATTTTTTTAGTAGATATTGGACTACCTATACTATCAAATATAAATTTTAATACACTTTCTAGTAGCATTTTATCTGTTATATTATTTTTAGTTATTATATCTTTATAAACTATTGTTGTAAATATACCTTCCAAATATGTATCCAAATCATTAGGATTATCTTGAAGTATTGATATATTCCCTGGCATGCCACCATTTTTCATATAGTCTAAAAAGTATTCATAACGACTCTTATCAGAACTATTAAAAGCACTTAGATATTCTTTGAAAGATAATGGTAACATTTTTATTTCTACATATCTTCCTGATAACAAAGTTGCAAGTTCGCCAGATAATAAATAAGCATTTGATCCTGTTATATATACATCAACATTTTTCTTTATATATAAACTATCAACAGCTTTTTGAAATTTAGGAACATTTTGAACTTCATCTAAAAAAGCATAATAATTTTTCTTGGAATCTATTTTTTTATTTACATAATCATATAATTCCTTATAACTTTCAAAATTATAATCAGCATCTTCAAGATTTATTTTTATTATTTGATCATCTCTAACACCAGTTTCTTTTAAATAATTTATAAATAATTCAAATAATGTAGATTTACCACATCTTCTTATTCCAGTAACAACTTTGATTAAATCTTTATCCTTAAACCTTTTTAATTGTTCAAGGTACTCTGTTCTTTCTATCATGATTTTCACCTCTGCTATAAGTATATATTAAAATTAATATAAAGTCAAGCTTTGGAAATATTTTTCCAAAACTATCATAATTCGACAAGTTTTGGAAATTGTAGTTTTTATATATACGCATCTATCTAATATTACAGGCAAAAGTATAGGTAAAACGATTTATTCATTTTTCATCTATGTATAAAGGCCTTATAAATAAAGGAATAAACAAAAATGACACCCAATAATGGGTGTCTTCAGGGGGCATCAAAGTTTCGTACCTTTTTTATCTTTTTTATAACATTTTTATTTATTTTTAACCGAATTTTAATCTTTTAATTCATTTTAGATTAAAACGATTTCCTAAATTTTTAGAAATTTGCCACCTAAATGCCACCCAAAATTTTATTTGATAATCTTACTCATACAAATTACAAATATCATATACTTTTAACTATTTATTAGCTCTAACTATCATATAGATAGACATAGAAGTATTTATAATACATACTACAAATCCCGTTATACTTGTCATTATGTTTTAAATTCACTATCATTTGTTCCAAATTGAGATACCATAGCAACTTCTAAAGAAATCATTGAAATCATAGCCACAGTTAAGTTAATACATTTACTCGATGCTAAAAGTGGACTATAATCTTTTCTATATTTGATTACATTCCTGTGCATCACTACTTATTAACAATGGTGCTAATATTACATTAGTTGCCAAATATTTAGGACACACAAAAATCGAGGGAACACTAAATACATATTCACATATGTTTAGTACTGCCCTCGGCTCTGTTGTTTCTGTTATAGATAGTTTAGAAGATAACTAGCTATTTTTCTTTTATCATTTTATTAACTAACAATCCAACATTAGTTCCTAACTCATTTTTAATCTTTGTAATATCTTCTGTTAAACCTTTTTCTCTTCTAATTGCATTTCTAATTCCAGGTTCAAACTCTTTAAAATTTAAAGAGCTTTTTCTATAACCGCATACATCATGTAATCTCTTTTCAATATATCTTCTCCCAGAGTTATTCATTTTTCTATTTATTATCAAATCTTCTTTATTTTCAGATTCAAATTCATCAAAATGCATATATAACCACAATTCAAAACTTGGATTGCTAACATATAAATTCACATTATTCTTCTTACAGAATTCAACAACTTTATCATATTGCTCTTCTGTAAAACTATCTTTATCTCTGTCGACTACCATATTAAGCGAATCAACATCAGATGAATATGTAACATCCTGTGCTTCAAAATACTTTTCAAAGTTTTTGGCTATATCTTCATATGCCTCATTTTTAAATAGATACATAAATACTGAATCTAAATCTTTATACGGTATTCTATAATTATCGTCTTTATACATTCCATCTAATTTTGTAAAAGCACTATTTAAATCAATTTTACTAGGATTTTCATGATCCCAATTTGATAATTTGCTTTTCAATTCTCCTACTTTTACTTCATTAGCAGAATTATCAATAAATGTTTGTAGTAATTTGATAACATGTGTTGGATTACTGTGTCCTTGGTTTGCATAGTCTCTCAAAATATTAATAACAGTTACATTTTCCTTTATTAATGATTCATTCAGTTTTTCAAAATATTTTGGTTCTGTTGTAGAACCTTCGGAAGCTATAAAATACTTTTTTCTATAATCACTAATTTCAGATTCTCTTTCTGTAGCAAATGGTTCTTTAATCCTCATAATTAGTATCTATATTGGCTATAGCACCAAATCTACCTTCCAAATATGCTTTATCAATTTTTCTATCAAATCTTGCTACATCTTTAAATTCTTCTAGAGAGAATATTCTTGTACTTCCTTCTTCTGATTTTTCTGCAAACCATATTTCATCGCGTCTAACTAAATCAAAATCTAAAGTCTTTAATTCATGCGTAGTTATTATCAATTGATTAGTATTATTTGACTCTAAAAATAATTTAAGTAATCCTTCGACAAGCAATGGATGTAAACTACTATCTAATTCATCTATTAAATAAACTTTATTATCAGTTAATAGTATATCAAGTAATTCTAATATTCTAATTGTACCATCTGATTCTTCATATGCTCCAAAAGAATATTCACTATTATTGTGCATAAATTTTAAACTTTTTACTTCAAATTTATTGTTTTCATCTTTTTTAACAAGATATAAATCATTTTCAATTCTCAATGTACAACTATTTATTTTTGCCTTTTTAGAAATCATTTCGAAATCATTAATAAAATTAGCAAAATCAACATCAGACATTCTTGATCTAATACTATTGATATCATAATCATCAGCTTTAATATTATTAATGTTTATATCCATTTTATTTAAATACTTAATTATTTTATCTTTTTTATCAACATAATCTAATGGTAATAATTTATGTGATGCAGGTCTAATAATTATCATTTCATTTGCTAAAAAATTAAATACATTTATAATATCTTTAAAGAAAACATCATTATTTTTTGACATTATTAATCTTCTTGACATTTCAAGTAAAAATAAATCTGAAGTATTATTTTTCATTTCCTTTAAACAAGTATTAAAATATTCATTTTTTTCTTTTATATCTGATCCAATTGTTTTTTTCTTTAAATCTCTTTCAAAAATAATTTTTTCTGTAGGTTTAGTCATATCAATCAACCATTCAGAAACTAATTCATTTTTTGAAAAATTTAACTCAAATCCATATGAGTATAATTTTTTGTCTATTTCTATCTCATATTCAAAATATGAATCCTTGTTTGGATTACCATTTTTTCCTCTATAAAATTGATTATTTATTAAAGTTCTTACTCCACCATTAAAAATAACTTTAATAATACTTATAGCAATTATTAAATTAGACTTTCCTGAGCCATTAGCTCCAAACAATCCAGAAAATTTTAGAATCTTTTTATTATTTGATTCAATAATATGATTCTCATTATTTCTAACCTTGCCTGCCAACATTGAAAAATGTTGTAATTCATCAAAAGATCTAAAATTCTTAACTTTAAACCCCATTAGCATATTAATAATCCTCCTATTCTTAATATAATTATATTATGATTTTTCTCATTTGTGAAGGATATTATACATCTTTTTTATAAAAAATCAATACTTTTATGTGATTTTTTCACATTTGGAATTGTTTTTTGATTATCTTGTGATATAATTGATATGAGGAAATAAAAAGAAGTTCTGCAAAACTTCTCCTCAATGTGTAAGATAATTTATCTCACAAACTAATTTTGGATTAACATCCTATTATTAGTATATCACAATTTTGTGATCTTAAAATATTTTCTTTTAATAGGATTGTAAATCCGTTTTAAAGAAAGGAAGTGTTATTATGGCAACAGTTAAAGCTATACATCAAACAAGTACAGGCAAAAACGATTTGTTCATTAACACTGGAAACAATCACAAAATGACTCTTAATCAATTTGTAAAAAGAATTGAAAGTGGTAACTCTGTTTATAGTGATAGATATTACATCAAACATGATAGTAGTGGTAAAACTCCAGTATCAAAACCAAACGGTAGCAAAAAAGACAATTTAGAATAACTAAGGTTTATTATCTTACACAGGCACTAGCTTTGGCTAGTGTTTTTGATTATAGATAACTCTTCGTAGTCTTGCCAATTCTTTTTAAGTAATTTTTACCGCCATCAATTGCTACTGCTCCACATGAACATCTTTTATAGTCATTAGTACTTTTTTACTCTATAATATCTCAACACTTTTTGCCCTTTATCCTATTACATATTATTACTTCTTTTCTTTCCTTAAGTCATCTCCTCATAATGTATTATATTATAATCTTATTTCATTTATATCCTTCCGTTTGCGATATAATGTATTCTACAATCATACGAATAAAATTGATAATATCTGTATCAACGTACAAGCAAAAATTATAATCATTTCATATTTTTGTCACTTTAGGCACTTTTCTTCAATAAACTATTTCTAAAACTCAATTTTTTGTACCTAAATTGTACCTAAAATTATTTTAGCAATATTGATATCTCACAAGCTTTATAAAATTGGCATAAAAAATAAGAGCACGGTTAAATGCTCTCTTCAAAGAGCATCAAAGTTTCGCACCTTTTTTGTTTTTTTATAACAATTTTATTCATTTTTAACCAATTTTTAATCTTTTAATTCATTTTAGATTAAATTGAATTCCTAAATTTTTAGAAATTTTTGCCACCTAAATGCCACCTAAAAATTCATTCAAAAGTTTTGACTTTGTTGCTTAAACTCTTATAATTCCTATAAACAAACAAAAATGAGCCAGCTTTCGCTGACTCTTCAGGGGGCGGTTAGTATTCACGCACTTCTAAGTTTATTTGAATACTTTTACCTTTATTTTAAATCTTTTAAAATTAGTTATTTAATATAATCATTAAGTAAAATT
>CANQOR010000061.1 GCA_947625535.1 uncultured Bacilli bacterium | reverse complement strand
CGCAACTACCGCGAAATCAAAGCGGAATACGCCGAGCTGTATTCTATCGTGGATACGCTTGCGGACGCCCTTGCGGAAGGCGCGGAGGATATGGAAGGCTATGTCCTCTACCACACGGAAGTCGAAAAGCTGTTCGCGGCAATCGAAAAAATCACCGAACCTCAGCCTATCGAGGACGAGGATGAGGACGATGTGCCCGAAGAGCTTCCCGATGGGACGGCTATCAGCGCATAACGGAATGAAGAGGGAGAAATCCCTCTTTTCCCATATAGTAGTCTGCCGCAGACTACTACCAAATGCCGAATAGGTATTGACTTTTTATCTTGACTATGATATAATATTCTCACAATCAAACGAAGGCAACTTGCATACCACGCAAACAACCGCGAAAAATCCGAAAATTTTTCCAAAAATTTTTCCAAAAAGTATTGACAAGCGCGTCAAAAAGTGGTATAATATAGGAGCAATCGGAAAGATTGACTAAAAAACACAAGGAGATATGTAACTATGGTAGCAGTCAAATGGACGAACGAAAAGGGCAATGTGGCGGTCAAGGTCAGGGACGGCGTGCGTGCGCAGGTCAAGGAAAAGGCACTTGCGGCACTTGCGGACGCTTTTGAAGGCGCAGTCGAAAACGCAAACGGCGGCATTTCCTTCCCCGTGGCAACGGATACCGTGAGCGGCGATACCATTTACGCCCACTTCGAAATGACCGTCAGCACCAAAACGCCCGACACCAAGACCGAGCGCAAGAAGAAGGCAAAGGCGGCACCCGCGGAAGAGGTCGTGGTTCCCAACCTCTTCGATGACCCCTCGGAGGACTGAGGGCAACCACAACTGAATAGCGCGGAAGGGTGGCTGAAAAATGCCACCTAATTTCCATATAGTAGTCTGCCGCAGACTACTACGAATTTGGGCAAAATACTTGACAATCACGACTTTGTATGATATAATATACTTACAAACAACAAGGAGTATATTATGGCTTGGCAATTTCTTCTCTTTTTCACATTGATTTCTCTTGTCAATGTGATACTCAATACTTTCCGCACCTGTGCTTTGGCAAGCGGGCGCAAGCTACTTGCTACCATAGTCACCTCCATATGCTATGGATTTTATACCTTCGTCATTGTGTATACCGCAAATGATTTTAATATATGGCTGAAAGCGGCAATTACAGTGGCTACTAACTTGGTAGGCGTATATGTGTCCATGACAATTATGGAGAAACTACGCAAGGACAAATTATGGGAAATAGTGGCAACTGCAAATCTGTCCTTTGTAGACTTACAATTTTTTGAAAAGAAACTCAATGATGAGCATGTGATATATAATTATGCCGCAACAAATCGTGCCGATGAATATGTATTCCATTTCTATACTCATACTCAAAAAGAAAGTTTGAAACTGAAAAAGATTTTGAGTATGTATAAAGATATACATTATATTGTACATGAAGAAAATGGGAAGTTATAATTCCCATGACATAGTAGTCTGGTGCAGACTACCACATTTTTCCAAAAAGTATTGACATTTGTCCCCATATGTGATATAATAATCGTACAATAAAACATA
Organism: uncultured Bacilli bacterium; assembly: GCA_947625535.1. Taxonomy (GTDB): domain Bacteria; phylum Bacillota_I; class Bacilli_A; order RF39; family UBA660; genus Coprovivens. The sequence continues at coordinate 3,840 of CANQOR010000061.1, read as the reverse complement.
AGGAGATAGATTACATGGTATTCGGCATTTTACTTCTCATCCTCACCGTGATATGCGCAATCATCAAGGTGACGTGGAAAATCCTCCTCGGAGTTATCATCGCATTCCTGCTACTCGGCACGCCCATCGGGGCGGCTTTGGTGTGGTGGTGCTTCGGTCTGTTCGTTGCCTCGCTATTTTTGAATGTAAGTATTAACGGGGTGAAAAACAGCCACGATGAAGATGTATTTGAAGAGTACGGGTTCTAACACCCGTATTTTTTTGGTAGTCTACCGCAGACTACTATGAGTTTTGCAAAATGTATTGACATTTTGCCGCCATATATGATATAATATTCTTACAAAACAACAAGGAGATATAAAAATGGTTTTCTTTGACATGGATGGTACTCTCGCCAAATTCTACTACCACCCTCAATACCTTGAACTCATGTACGAACAAGGCTACTTCCGCAACTTGCAGCCCTATAAGCTCGCGGATTATGCAAATAACCTCGCCGCGTCAGGTGTTCCTGTGGCTATTCTGTCCGCTTGCATTGACAGCCCCTATTGCGAACAAGAAAAGCGCGCTTGGTTGAAACAATATCTACCTGCCATAGATGAAAACCATTATATTTTTACATGCGCAGGAGAAAACAAAGCCGAAGCGGCTCGCAAATATATGGAACAATTCGGCGAGGAATGCAAAGGAAGTAATTTGTTCCTCATAGATGATTATGGCAAAAACTTGGAAGAATGGGAAAATGGTACAGGTGACTATCACTATTTCCCCATCAAATACTTCAACGGTATTAACGGGACGAAAAAGAAGAAATACAAATACTCTTTCAAAACTATCAAACAGTTTGAAAAACTCATCTCCACAAGGTTCTGGGTCAAATAAGACCCATCCTTCATGGTAGTCTGGTGCAGACTACTATCAATTTTGAAAAAAGTATTGACAAATTTTCCCCATTATGGTATAATGTTCTTACAAAACAAAAAGGAGATTTTGACGTATGGAAAACTTGATGAAATTGCTTGATGAGTTGCAAGTCAAATCGTTCCGCATTACCGAAACGAAAAACGGCGAAGCAATTCACCAAACCGAGCGCAACAAGCTCAAAGCGGATATTTTGGATGCGCTATTTCATGACATTCAAGCCCGCTATGAGTACACCTACCGAAGCGAAGAGGGCATTCTTATCGAAATCGCAAATCAAAGTATCGCGGACGCCCTGCAAAGTGAAGAGGGTAGCGGCGCAATCACGGTATGCCTCGACCTCAAAGTGAAGAACCTCGACTGCAACGCCGAAAACGAAAGCGCAGATTATATGCGCAAGCTCACAGAAAAGGAAGAGAAAGCACGCGCCGCCGCCGAAAAGAAAGCGGCAAAAATCGCCCGTGACAAAGCAGAGCGCAAAAAGAACAAGGAGGGGGAGTAATCCCCTTCCTCGGGCATAGTAGTCTGCCGCAGACTACTACCAATTTTGAAAAGAGTATTGACATTTTGTGCCCATTATGTTATAATATCCATACAAACAATACAAGGAGACAAGACCCATGAACATTTTGGTGACTGACACCGAAACAACTTCCATTGACAAGCCATTTTGTTATAACCTCGGCTATGTTATTGTGAACACGGACACGCGCGAGGTATTGCTTCGCCGTGACTTCGTAATTGACCAAATATGGAACAACCGCGAGTTATTCGCAACCGCATATTATGCGGAAAAACGCCCCATTTATACAGCGGCTATGCGCGCCCGCCGTACCATTATGGACAAATGGGGATATGTGCAACAACAACTTATCCGTGACATAAAAGCGTTTGAAGTGGCAGGAGCGTATGCGTATAATAGCCCCTTCGATAGTAACGTTTATGCGTTCAATGCGGAATGGTTCAAAACGGCAAATGCGCTTGACCTCGTGCCGATGTTCGATATTCGCGGTTATGTGCATAAATTCATAGCAGAAACAATCGACTTTCAACGTTTTTGCGAGGCAAATGAGCGTTTTACCGAAAGCGGCAACTATTCGACAACCGCCGAAACACTCTTTCAATATATCACGCAAAATACCGCCTTTGCCGAGGAACATACCGCCCTCGCGGATAGCGAAATCGAAATGCAAATTTTGTTCGCTTGCATTGACAAGGGCGCGGAATGGAATATTGTTTACCCTGTGAAACAATCTATTCGCCGCTTAACCTTGCGTGAGCTTGATATTGTATACAGGGCGGACGGTGAAGAAGAAGAATACCACTTTGAGTACACGCGCAAAACAACCCGAAATGGAAAAATGTACCTCACCAAGTAAGGGGAAACCCTTACTACCATAGTAGTCTGCCGCAGACTACTACATTGTTATCACAAAATATTGACAAGACCCGCATTTTATGATATAATATACTCACAAACAAACAAGGAGATGTATATGAATATTCAAGAGTACAAACACTATACCGTAACCGTGAACGAAGAAGAGGCAAAAACTTTGGACGCCGCATCCAAATTCTTTTCGGATTTATCCGACTTACCGCCCGAAGTATTGAGCGATTTACTTTCGGATGCAATCGACAAAGAAAATGAAACCGAAGGCGAAATTGACCGCATTGTCAGTGTACTGTGTGATGTCACCACCGACCAATTGCCCGAAATGTTTCAAAATATCGGCTTATTCCTCGATACCCTTGCCTGTGTGTTCACCCATCATTAACACACCCCTTCGGGGGTATAGTAGTCTGGTGCAGACTACTACGCAAAAGTCAAATTTTCGCCAAACCCCTTGACAACCTCCCGAAATTATGGTATAATAGTCGTACCAATGGAGGTTCACATGAAACTCAAACTATTTCAATCACTTGAAGAAATCGACCACTTTATGAATGTTCAGTATGCTATGAATGTTTTGCGGCGGGTATATGGAGATGGTAAAGTTCTGTACATTTTCCATGACAACAAAAACACTCAACATATTGCGTGGGTGAGATATAAAGAGGGCAGGATAGGGAGGAACGGCTATTATTTGGAAATAAGGTAGCTCACACTCACCTCCTTTTGTTTGTAGGCGTAGGGATACCCCTGCGCCTTTTTGTATGCCCAGACTACCATGAGGGCGGCGGCAGACTACTACCACATTCTCCTCCCCCATTATAACACATTTTGCGCCATTTGTCAACCCCCAGACTACCACAAATTTGCCGCGCAACCTATGCCTGACGTAGTATTATGTGTGACGTAGTATTGTGCCTGATGTAATGTGCAGATGGGCGGCGGACACTACCCTCGCCTTGCCCCCAGACTACCATATGAGCCAGACTACTATAAGCAGCAGCAGGAGGGGTAGACTACCAAGCAGCAGCAGCAGCAGCAAGACAGACCCAGACTACCACCATCGCCGCCGCCCAGACTACTACCAGACTACCAAGCAGGAGCAGCAGCAGGGTTCGGTCGCCGCCTCACCTCAGGCGAAGCAGGAGCAGGTAGGGATAGACGCACACACATGGACTCCGCTGCAATAAGCTACATCAGGCGGCGGCACAAATTTGATTTTTAACGCAAATTGTGTTATAATATAAAAAAATGTCTGTAAAAATTCAATATTTTGAGTTCTTTTCCCACAAATTGCGCCACTTTTTACGCGATTGGCGCGCATTGGGCTGCGCGGGCGGCGGCACCGAGCTGACGTCAGGCTATGCCCACCCACGATATATGGACTCTGTTGCCATACGCTGCATTCTTGCCGTCAACAGGTCTGCGACGCAATAAAAGCCAAAAGAAAATAGGGCAGAAAATATATTTATCACTAAACTTCGTCAAGCGGCCTCAGACGCTTCCGCCGCCTCACAATCGTTCGT
>CANQOR010000060.1 GCA_947625535.1 uncultured Bacilli bacterium | reverse complement strand
TGTATAATAAAAAAAGTCAAATTTATTATAAATTCAACTTTTCTTATATTTTTACCACAAAACTCTTTACACTAACAATCCTTAGATAAGTAGTTTAATTGAATAATTATGATAATTATGTTAGAATACCACTTACTAAAAAGGGTTAAATTTAAGTAATTTAAGTATTTTGAGTAGGTAGACTTATAAATAAAAAAATGCTAAAATATGAAAAGGTGATGTGCTATGTTAAAAATTAAAGATTTAACAGTTGTAGCTGATAATAAAGAAATATTAAAAGATTTTAATTTAGAGATAAATGATGGGGAGACTCATGCTTTAATGGGATCTAATGGAGCTGGTAAAAGTACTATTTGTCGTGCTATTTTAAAAGATCCTAATTATACCATTACTAAGGGTAAAATAACTTATAAAGATGAAGATTTAAGTAATTTAACAACTACTCAAATTAGTCATTTAGGAATTATGATGATAAGTCAAAGTCCAATTGCTATAGAAGGTGTATCGAATGCTGAAATGCTTAGAATGGCTTTATCAGAAAGAACTAATGAACATATAGATATATTTAGTTTTTCTAAGCAAGCTAAAGAAATATGTGAAAAGTTAGCAATTCCTGAAAGTTTCTTACATCGTGATATAAATAGTGGTATGAGTGGTGGCGAAAGAAAAAAGAATGAATTACTACATATTTGGATGTTAAAACCTAGTTTTTTAATATTAGATGAAGTAGATTCAGGATTAGATGTTGATGCTTTAAAAATAGTTGCTAATTCAATTAAAGATTATCAAAAAGAAACAAATTGTTCTATATTATTAATTACCCATAATCCAAAATTATTAGATATATTAAAACCTGATTATATTCATGTCTTAGCAGATAAGAAAATTGTTAAGACAGGTAATGCTAATTTAGCTAAAGAGATTGAAAAAAATGGTTTTAAAGAAATTCTTGATGAATATGTTATAGAAAGAAATTTAGAGAATGAATAAACTAATAATAGATAAAGAAAATAATATAGATATAAAAGATAATGCTTTAATATTAGATATAAAAGTAAATAATTTAACTATTAATTGTGAAGGTAAAGTATTATTACAAGAGGTAGATAATAAAGATTTAGAAGAACTTAATTTAACAATTAATCTTTTACCTAATAGTTCTTTAGTATATAATCGTTTTATGATACATAATAAAATGAATAATGAAATAACAATTAATCAAGATAAAGATAGTAAGGTAATGTTTAATTATTCAATAATTGCTAATGATGAAAATAAATTAAAGTTTAATTCTAATTTATTAAGTGATAATAATGAAACAGAGATTAAAGTTTCAGCTGTTACAGAGAATAAAGGTAAGATAGTTGTTGAATCTACAGCTCTTACTAAACCTAAAATAAAAGATAATAATTTATTAGAAAGTATTAAGGTATTAGTTTTAAATAATGAAGAAAGTGTATGTATTCCTAATTTATTAGTTGCTTCTAATGAAGTAGAAGTTAATCATGCTGCAACAATTAGTGGGGTAGATAAAGATTATCTATTTTATTTAAATAGTAAAGGTATTAGTAATGAAGGAGCAATTAAGTTAATTAAAAGTGGTTATCTTTTAAGTAATTTGGCAAGTAATAAGGAGTTAAATGAACAAATAAAAGAATTAATTGGAGGTGAATAATAATGAATCGTGAAGATTTTCCAATGATTAGAAGTGGTTATATATATTTAGATAATGGAGCTACGACTTGGAAACCTCAAATTGTTATTGATAAGATAAATGATTATTATACTAAGTTTACAGCTAATGCTCACCGTGGAGATTATGATATATCATTAAAAGTAGATAATGAATATGAAAATGCTCGTGATGTTGTAAAAGAGTTTATAAATGCTAAAACAAGACAAGAAATAGTCTTTACTAGTGGAACAACTGATTCACTTAATTTAATAGTAGATGGTTTTTTTAGAGATAATATTGAAAAAGATGATGAAATAATTATTACGGAAAGTGAACATGCTTCAAATGTTTTACCTTGGTTTAGATTAGGTAAAGATAGTGGAGCAGTAGTAAAGTTTTGTCCTTTAGATGAAAATCATTATGTAACATTAAATAATTTAAAAAAGATAATTACTCCTAAAACAAAAGTAATTAGTTTAGCAATGATTACAAATGTTATTGGTGATTTAAGACCTATTAAAGAAATATGTGAGTATGCGCATAAACATAATATATTTGTTGTAGTTGATGGAGCTCAAAGTGTACCACATATTAAAACAGATGTTCAAGATTTAGATTGTGATTTTTTAGCTTTTTCAGGACATAAACTATGTGGACCAACAGGTATTGGGGTTTTATATGGTAAATATGAATTATTAGATGATATAGAACCTAAGAACTTAGGTGGAGGAATGAATGAATCTTTTGATAATATAGATGAAGTTTATTTGAAACCATTACCTACTAGATTAGAAGCTGGTACACCTAATATAGCTGGAGCAATTGGACTTGGGACAGCCATAGAATATCTACAAAGTATAGGAATGGATAAAATTACGGAACATGAAAGAACTTTAAGAAAATATTTAATTAATAAATTAATAGATATACCACATATCAAAATAATAAATGAAGAAAGTGATAGTGGCATTATAGCTTTTAATGTTGATGGTATATTTGCTCAAGATGTAGCTGTTTATTTAAATAAATATAAAATATGTGTAAGAGCAGGAAATCATTGTGCTAAAATATTAAAAAATGAAGTAGGAGTAAAAAATACAGTAAGAGTAAGTATTTATTTTTATAATACTAAAGAAGAACTAGATAAATTAGTTGATTTATTAAAAGATAAAGATAAGATACTTAAAGAAATGTTATAATGGAGTGATTGTATGTTAGATCCTAATTTAAGAAAAGAAATTATTATGGAACACTATTTAAATCCTTTAAATAGAAAAACTATTGATGATAAAAACTTTATTAAAGTTAATACAAATAGTGAAACATGTATAGATAATATAGATTTATATATTCTTTTTGATAAAGATATAATAAAAGAAATTTATTTTGATGGAGAAGCTTGTGCAATATCAACTTCTGCTGCTTCTATAATGACTAAATTATTAAAGGATAAAAGTATTAAAGAAGCTAAAGAATTAATTTTAAATTATAATAAAATGATGGAAGGACAAGAATTTAACGAAGATTTATTACAAGAAGCTTGTTGTTATGAAGAAATATATAAACAACAAAATAGGATTGGGTGTGCAACTATTCCATGGCGTGGATTAGTAAAAGCGATTGAAGAATATGAAAAAGGTAGAAAAAATTAATTCTATCTTTTTATTTGGTATAAAATATAAATATTTATTCCATAATAAAAATAGAAAGGAAAAAGAAAATGAAAAAAGTACCAGATATTATTTCAACTAAAGATTTATCTTATATAGAAGATATGTTTAATTGGCATTTTTGTTTATGTAAAAAATGTGAAACTTATAGTAGTTTAACAGAGGATGAAACAATTAGTGAATATTTTTTAGAAATTAAAAAAAGACATGAAAAGATATGTCAAAAGCTAATTAAAATATTAGAGGAGGCTTGTTAATGGGAACTAAAGTCGAATGTGAAAAAGTAGAAGTTATGCAAACTAAAGAAATGAATGATCGAGACTTAGTTGTTGATTTATTGTCTTCTTTAAAATCTATTACAACTAATACAGCTATGGCTTTAACAGAAGCTAGTAATGATAAACTACATAAACAAATATTTGAATTCTTTAATGAAGTAAAAGATAATCAAGCTGAAGTATATGAACTTGCTTGGAACTATGGATGGTATTCTTTAGAAGAAGCTGAAGAAACTAAAATAAAACAAAAGAAAAAAGATTTACAAACGAAATTAGATGAATTAAATAAATAATACTATAAGACTAGTATTATTTTTTAAATTTATAAAATATTTATGATATAATTGAAAATAGAATAGAGGGATTTATATGGAAGAAAAAATGTTAGCAATCGTTAATCACATTAATGAACGATTAGGTAATTTAAAAGAACTAGGTAAAACTTATTCTGAAGAAAAAATAAATGCTTTAGCTCTTAAGTTATTATCTACTAATAAATCCTTAGATGAAATAAAAACTTTAATAGATAATAAATTCTCTAATGAAGTAAGAAAAATAAATCATAATAATCATTTATCTACTTTAAAAGAATATTATTTAGCTAGTATAGATAAATTAAAAAAAGGAAATAACTGTTATTTACTTTCTTATGAAGAAGGAGTTAAAGTACTAGAACAAGCTTATTTAAAAGAGGATAGAGTAATAGATGAATCTTTAAAAGAAGTAACACTTAATAAAAGTTTAGTAGCTTCACTTAAAAAAAATGATGTTAGTAATGATTATGAATTAATTATAAGTGATATAGCTTATTTACTAAATGTTAATTATGCTAAAACATTTAGAGTATTTGATGAAAATATGAATCCTAATGGGATACTTAGTGTATCAGCAGTTAATAAAAATGAAAGATTCTTAACATTTGAAGAAGCTTTAAGATTTGTTAAAGAAGAATCAACATCATTTAATTTAAGAACTGAATTAGAAGATTATCATGATAAAAAAATAAAACATGGTTTAAAAGTAGCTAAAAGTAATGAAGATTATATTAGTAATTTAGAATATGTATTTAAATTATTTAGAGCTTTACCTGATATTAAAAAAGAAAATATTGAAAATTTAAAAAAAGAATATTTAAATATGAAAGTATTTGAAATATTAACTAATAGTTTAAATAATAATTTAAATAATATAGGTTTAATAGTTAATAAAGAAAAAATAAAATATACTTATCGTTTAGCGCCTTCTTATAATAAATGTACTGTTAGTATACCAAGTATTACTAAATCACAAACAATATGTAACTTTTATATAGTAGAAAAGAAAGTCTTATTAGCAACTATAGTTAATAATTATTATGATTATGTTAAAGAATTAGTTAATTTAATAGTAGATAATAAAAATACTTTAGTACCTATATGTAATCAAGTAATACAAGAACATTTAGATTTTAAAGAATATAGTAATTATTTAGAAATTATTAAAAATAATATTGTTATGATAGATACAGTGGTTAGAGAAAAGAAAATAAGTACACCAGATACGGAAGAAGATTTATTTACTTATGATGATAATAATATATTATATAGTAATCGTATTACTCCTTTTGTAGATAATTATATAGAGGGAGATATTAGTGATGATAAACATAATAATTTAGCTTTAATAATAATGGTTTTAATTACTTTAGTAGTTACTTTAGGTATTATTATTTTAGCAATTATAGCAATAAGTAAGTTAGTGTAAAGAGTTTTGTGGTAAAAATATAAGAAAAGTTGAATTTATAATAAATTTGACTTTTTTTATTATACA
>CANQOR010000059.1 GCA_947625535.1 uncultured Bacilli bacterium | reverse complement strand
CAAAGTGGTCAAGTGTTTGGAGCTAATACAATTACAGCTCTCCGTAAAATCATCCGTGCGGAGTATAAAGCGGCCGAGCTTGGTGACGATGAATTTTATATCGTGGCGGCCGACATGGCTAAGGATGGTAGTGCTGATACAGCAGTTATAGTATTCCGTGTTACTCCCAAGGAATACATGTTCAACTTTAAGGGAGTGAATTTGTTCACCATTAATAGCACTGACTATGAGGTGGTGGCAAATGAGTTAAAGAAGACAATTGCACTGTACGATGCACGAATGTTTATTTATGACGCTAACGGGATAAAATGGCACTTGTCCCTATGTACTTTACAACTAATCAGTTGGGTATATACATTGTATATGCTAACGGTTAAACCCAAACGTTATACTTTTATGTCAAAAAGAGTTTAGGCGTGGGCAATCCCGTGGGAATTTATTTTAGGTTATATAATAAGTTTACTAAGACCTAAAATAAAAGCCTGTAGAGACTATCTCCTGTTGTGGGAGAGTACGCACCTATTGATACGGTGTGGAAAGAGTACACTCATTGATGGATTGACAATCCTGAGAGAAAATATAGTCCGACACTTATAGAAATATAAGATTACAGAATGTGGTGCTGCACTACGTGACTGGATAAATAAACCCACCAGTGATAGGAACAGTGGAATTCCTCTCCCTGGATATGGTATCATTAATCCTCCAGAGGGTTCACGTCGTGACCTTATTAATTATCCTAAGGACCGTACCATTTGCTATGAGATTAAATCTGGTGGTAAAGAAGGTGAACGTATTCACAAATTCTTCTTTAGCCGCATAAGCAATGGTTCGGTACGTTTTCTTATAAAATCTAATGAAGCTATCTTAAAGTTTCAACAGACCAAGAATTTCCAAGCCGCTTCCGACATTAAACGCAGACGTTTATTGCAGCCATACAAATATATGGATTTAATGGAAGAAGAGCTTAAAAATCTTATTATCATCGATACAAGTGATAATATTTCTAATACAATGCGTGTAGACCGCCGCGATAAGAAAATTCAGAAAGACTTTTTCTCCGCGGCTGAATATGGCGTTTACGCCGCTTCAATGTACATTGAGCAAGATTATTATAAACGTAAACGTAAGCGCAATAATAAATTAATGAATGCAGTATTTGTTACCACTTGCGGTAACAAGTCAAATACTTCAAGCGGGGGTCGACGCCATGGCGCGAAAAGATAAAAAGCAAGAAATTGAACAACAGACCCTACAAGATACTGCACGTTTCAAACTAACTCGTACTAAAATTAAAGAAATGTATGAGTCAGATGAATCAGTTCTGCGCAATGTAAATAAAACGAAGAATGTTTCATCTACCATTAATAGTTTGGATATTCCGACAATAGAAAGTAATTACTATGCTATTGCCAGCCTTGATCAACCTCGTCAGTATGCCGCTGAGCTATATACATTTAATCCAGTTTTTGCGAACATTGTAGATTATTTCTGTAATATGTTTTCATGGAAATATGTGTATATTCCGCGTTTAGTAAAAGAGAAAGGTTCTGCGACTGATTACGAAGAGATGTATAATTTAATGGGTGAAGTAGTGGATGGTTTGTCTATCGAAACTACATTCCCCATGATTTTACATGAACTTATCATTAATGGCGCGGCTTTCTTAATGACGACCAAGAATACTTCGTCTAAAACTATTACGACCATTTCTATTCCACCTAAATATTGCCGCTTAAATGCTGTGACACAATTTGGTACATATACATATCAAATGGATATGCAGTATTTTGACAGTTTAGGTTTATCAAAAGACCAGTTAGAAATAATTTTAGATTACTATCCGAAAGAACTTCGCACAATGTACAATGCGTATTTGACCGATAAGAATAATATGCGTTGGCAAATGGTTGACCCTAAATATGCGGCCGCCATTGTTATGAACAAATATGGTTTCCCTACCAAGTTGAATGCCATTTTTGGGATTAAACAATATGAAGATTATTTGGACAATGAGTTAGAACGTAACGGTCAGTTATTGGATAAAATCATCGCCCATAAAATTCCCACTTGGGAAGATAAACTTATTATCGACATTGATGAAATGAGCGACCTCCACAAGTCATTAGCGCGCTTATTAGCTAATAATGAGCATACTCGCTTAATGACAACCTTTGGTGATTTAGACGTTTTATCAATAGGGGAAGATGATAGTAAAGAAAACAAAACGTTAGATAATGCGTATAATAGTATCTATGATACTTCGGGCTTAAACCACAATTTGTTTAATGCAAATTCTGTTGAAGCTTTGAAATACGCGCTAAAACGTGATGAAGCAGTTGTATGAAAATACATACAACAGCTTATGAACTTTTATAATGTAACTGTTAATCATTCTTTCAACTTCAAGGGATATCAGTGTGATATTATTATGTTGCCTGTTACAATTTATAATCAAGCAGAAATGATTGAGTTATATAAAAACAGTGCTACTCTTGGCGTTAGTAAGATTGAATATATTATTAGTACAGGAGTGAAGCAAATTCACATCGGCGCGAAGATTGAGTTAGAGGACTTCTTACATTTGGATCAGCTTAAGCCATTATCAACTTCGTATACACAGAATGATAATAGTGTTAAGAGCGATACGAGTAACGAAGACGCTGACGACGAAGGTGATGCGGCGAAAAAGCCTGAGGCCGCGGATAACGAAAATGCGGAAGCCCCTGACGATAAGAAAAAGCAACAAGAGGAACAACAAGAGGTAAAAGATAATGAAAATACCAAGTAGTGTTCCTGTATTTATTCAAGATGTAGAAGTTGGCGAAACAAAGCAGTATTCCAAAGCCAAGCTAAAAATCTTCTATATCGGTGAAACTCCTGATCATCGTCTGTTTACTAAGGATTTCTCCGATAAAGTTTTGAAAAGTTTACCAAACACACCAGTGGTAGCTTTTTGGGACTCTCAAAAACAAGATTTTCGTGGGCATCATTCAGAACAATTCATTTATGGTATTGTACCCGAATCCGCGACAATTGAGTATGAGGAAGATGATGAAAGCGGCAACACTTTTGCGATAACTGATGTTATTTTGTACACCGAACGTACAGATAATATTGGTGAAGTAGCCAAGAAAATAGTCGGTAAACAACATTCATTAGAAATTAAATCCGATAGCTTAAAGTACAAAGTCAATCGGGACAGTGCGGGACGTTTCATGAATATTCAGTTTACCGATGGTGTATTTATTGGTTTAAGTGTGCTTGGTGACGATGAAACACCAGCATTTAAGGGTTCTGGGTTCTTTGATGTTGAAGACTTTAGTGCCTTTGCTGATAAGTGTGCTGCGAATTTTGTGAATTTTTTAACCTTCTTGAATGAAAGTGGAGGAAAAATTACAGTGTTTGATAGAGACGAATACTTCAGCAAAGCACAAGCTGCAACTTTCGCTCAAACAATGCAAGGTTTCCAAGAAGACATTTACAGATGCTTAGATAATTTAGGAGTGTATGGGTATTTGCTGGAGAACACTACCGAATATGCTGTTGTTAGCACCTGGAATGCTGATGAGAATCGTTCCATGTTGGTGAAATATACAATTAAGAATGAAGATGGTCAGATGTCTTTGGTTGATCCTGTAGAATGCGTTGTACAATATGTAGAGAAAGAAACTGCTCATGCTGAGTCTAGTTTTGTCGAGGAAAAGAAGAAGAAAGAGGAAGAAGATGGGGATGAAGGTGATACACCTGATGCGCCCGATGCTCCTGATACTGATACTCCTGACTCCGACGATGACGATGATGATGAGGAAAAGAAGAAAAAGACTCAATACACCGCAGACGTTGTTGAAGATATTCCAGCCGAAGGAGTAGCTAATGCAACAACAACCACAGTTCCCGAAACAACAGAAGAAGAAAATGGAGAAGTGACAGAGTCAGCCGCAAATACTTGTACTTCCGCATTATCTGACGGAGAACGAACAGAACTTGAAACTTATAGAAGAGTTGAAAAGCTCAATAAAATCAACGAATACAAACAAGATTTAGCAGAAGATGTAATTGCGGATTTTGTAAATCGCGTTGATGAATTTAGTTTAGAGCAGCTTGAAGCGGCTTTGGCATTGAAATTTAGAAATGCCGCAGTCAACGCTCGCGAACAAGAATACGGCAAGATGCCAGTTAATTTTAGTTACATTACACCTGTTGCCGCCTATGATGCCAATAACGTAGCAGATGTAGTAAATAAATATAAAAATAGATAAACGAGGTTAAACAAGTATGATTACAAGATACTTACCCACATTTAAGTATATGGAAGTAAACAATCTTACTGGTTTGAGAACGGGCCAAGTGCTTGCACAGTTTAAGGCGAATGAAGCTATCACGACTGTTAGCAAGGGTGAGTACAAGTTCATCGAAAATGGTCTAATCGTTGGTCTTGGTTCCGATGGCACTATTGAGAACTATGATGCAAAGAAACACGCTCAGCCTTTTGTTCACTTCACAGAAGAATTAAATACCTTCCTTGACGAACTTAACAGATTCGCTGTGGAAGTTGTAGACGGCGTTGCATATCCTAGAGCAATTGGACTTTATGTAGGCGACACATTTACTACAAACAACTATACTGGTACCTATGAAGGCGCTAAGGCTGCTAAGGTGGGTACTACAGGTGTGCTTGAACTTCAAGCTGAAGTAGATAACGACAGCTTGTTCATTGCTACTCCTACTACTATGCCTAATGGTGACGAGGGCGTCGAGTTTACATGCTTTAGACTTGCTCCTGTCGCTGGGGAATAATGAGGTGAAAACATGGCTAATACAGTTGAATTAAAGAATTTAGTTAAGGGTGCTATTTATCCCGATGTAAGCAAATTCTCTGCCGACGATGCTAACCAGGCTTTCATTAACGCGGTTCTTGAAACCTATGGTCTTCAGAATGCTACTCCTCGTCAGATTCGTGCAAAACAGCCCGAGATTTTCGCTTTAATTGAAGAGGCTATTGAAGAGCTTATGCCTCAGGCGTTAACCGACGTAGTTGGTGGTTTCGCTGAAGTGCAGACCTTTGCTCGTGATGCTGAGTGCTTGTTCAAGGTAAAGGGTCTTGGCAAGGTCCGTGCTCGCAGAAGCATCGTTCCTGGTGCACGCGATGGTATTTATAAGGCTCGTAGATTGGACAACAAGAGCTTCCAGGTAGATGTTGGGGTTGAAACCGTTGGTGTGTTTGTAACCCTTGAAGAGATTTTACTTGGTACTGCTTCTTTGGCTGATTTAATGGCTAACATTCAGCAAGGCTTCCAGGAGAGAATTTATATCCGTACAATGCAGGCTCTTCGTACCGCTAAGACGCTTGCGCCCGCTGCTAACATTGCTTCTGGTAACGGATTCGATGACGTCGCAGTGGATAAGTTAATTCGTATTGCTGGCGCTTACGGTACTCCTATTATTATGGGATTCCGTAGTGCAGTTGCTAAAGTAACGAATGCTACTGGTTGGGCTGAGACTTATCCTAATATTCCTGCTGCGGAGTTGGATGAACGTCGTGCAAAGGGTATTGTCACTATTTATAAAGGTGTGCCTGTTGTTGAATTACCTAACTACTTAATGGATGAAACCAATAAAGAGTGGGTATTTAATGAAGGTGACTTGTTCATTCTTCCTTCCGATGCAAAGCCTGTCAAGATTGCTTTGAAGGGCGACTTACATATCGAAGAGACCAAGCATCCTAGCGGCTCTATGGAACAAGATGCGCATCGCTTAATCGGTGTCGGTTTGTTCCTTGCTAATGACGTTTGTGTTTACACAGATACAAGTTTAGCTAATTTTGGTAAATATTAATTTATAAATTCGTGGGGAGGGCGGCTGTCCTCTGTCCTCCCCATTTCATTATTATATCAAAAAGGAGATTTATATGGACGCAAAAGTAATTGGAACATACGA
>CANQOR010000058.1 GCA_947625535.1 uncultured Bacilli bacterium | reverse complement strand
TATTGGATTACTTGGTTTTTTATTAATTGCTAAATTATTTTCTGCAAAAGAAACTCAACATAAGTTATCAATATTATTATTTAATCTATTACCATCTTTATGATGTACACAAACATAATTATTTGGATTAGGAATATATGCTTCTGCGACTAGTCGATGCGCTGATTTGCTTTTTTTCTTACCATTATAACGCAAATCATAATATCTATATCCATCACGTATAATTCCTTTTAATCATTTTTGTGTTTTTGGATTAAACACTTCACCATTTTCATTTACTTGAAAATGAGTTTCTTCGTTATCAATAAAAATTGTTTTCATTATTACTCCTCTATTTGTATTATTATTCTGTAGCTGAGGAGTAGATTTTTAAGTATCTTGGCTGCGGATTGTCCAATCAATTGTCTTTTTACCTTACCAGAGTAATTACTTCTGCCACCCAATATATTGCTATTTAGATTTGGTAACAATTGCTCTAAGGAAGTCCCCGCAATTCAAGGATTTTAATTAGGGTTTTTAGGCTGCCCAAGCACACGCCATTTCTCGTCTACAACGTGTACCAGCCAATGCAACTGCAATATTTGCTTGTTGGTTGGTATTTAATTGATCTCATTTCATACCAACTTCAGTAAGCACAGATTCCATGTCACGGAATTGTCCATTGCTATCACGAAGTGCAATACCAACGTTAGTTAATGCTTTTTCAACTCTGTTAACATCAAGACCGTCTTCAAGTGTTTTGCCGTAATCCGTTAATTCACGCATACGAGACAAAACTGTCTTTAACGCAGTACCAATTGTTTCTGGAGCTTCCGTTATGTTCACTTGAGTTCGTTAAGCTCAAGCCGTATTCAGCTATATGTCGCCATATAGACCAGACTATATCATATTCCATAATTGTTTTATCCTCTTATGGAACCTCCCCACTTCGGATTACTTAATCCTACTCTACTCATTTATTTAGTAATATCTTTCTTATTACTTATACTTTCGATAGTCGTTAAACCTTTCTAAGCTTATTACACTTAGACTTGGCTTGGGGTTGACTTGCAAAAATATCTAAAAATTTATGCTATTGCAAGTTCGTTCCCCAAATTAAGGGAGTTTACATAATATATTACTACATTATGCCGCATAATTTTACGGGTAGTTTCAATGCCCTTAGTTAATAAGCCAAGGGTAAAGTCCATACTCAATCCAGCTAAATTAGCCTGTGCTGCAACCTTACTTAACGCTGTTGCTAACTCTTCATAGTTAGTAGCCGCAGAAGCTGCCAATGCTGCGAATTTGTCAGATACTTCCATAGCTTCACTAGCCGCCAACTGGAAGCCATTCATTGCATTAGTTAACAGGTTAATAGATTCCTCACCACTAATACCAGCAATACGCGCAGCTTTTGCGGCCGCTTCAGTTAATGTCAAAGCATCCTCTAATGTTTTACCCTGTTGCAAATACATTGTAGTCATATTTGCAATTTCGGTGGAAGTCATACCTGTTTGTTTAGCAAGTGATTGTAATGTACCCGTTAATTCTCAGGCTTGGTCACGTGTTAAAGTTGTAACAACTGTCATATTCGTTAAAGCCCTATCCAAATCTGTAATAGTACGGATAAAGTTTTGATAAATACGACGTACTAATTGAATCGCAGTACCATATGAAACAACATTCTGTATAGCACGACCAAAAGTCGTTGTAGCTTTTTTAGTGCTATCTGTACCTTGATTGGTTGCAGTTGTAGCCTTTTTCTGCTCAGTGCGCACTTCTTGCAATGTAGTTTTATAATCAACGTCCATTGCAGTAGATACATCTTGCACCGCACGCAACTGATCGCGCATTTCGTCTGTCAAATCACTAGTATCAATTGCAGCATCTTGAGCAGCTTTTAGATCTGCCTTAATATTGGTAATTTCTTCTCGCTTTTGTTGGACAGCTGCTGTTGCATCATCTAATTTTTGCTGTGCTTCGGCAACACGCTTATCCAATTCAGCATTAATCTCATTTCAAATTTGCCCAAGATTTGCTGCTTCACCAGTTCATTTAGATATGTCTTCTCCTAATTCTGCGCGTAACTTGGTAATAACATTTTCTAATTGTTGATAACTAGTAATGACTTTATCAGAATTAGGTGCAGTAAGTGACATACTGCCTTTAACATCAGCAAAGGCTTGATTTTTTGTTTGTAGCAGCGGACGCTCTACTTTACCGTCAGTAACCTTAAAACCTGCAGCAGCGTCTTTGCGATGAGCGCGTAAAACTTTTAATTGCTCTTGAGCAATAGTTAATTGTTCACTTAATTTTTTAATCTGTTCTATTGCATCAGGAGAGACAGATAAATCTAATAAGCTGGCCTTAAAATTATCTGTAAGTTTTAACAAATCGGCAAATTGACTTTTTAGACCTAAAATATCTCCAGATGCCATTTTGCCATCTTGCATTTTAGCTTGAATGGCTTTAATAACAGAATTTAATTGACCTTCTAAAAGTTCTAATGACTTTTTCCCACCAACATCGAGTTTAATATTGGCATTATTTTTAATTTTAGTTAATTCACCTTGTAACTTTTGTAAGTTAGATAAATTAGCTTCAAAATTAATAGTATAGGTTGTACTACTTCCTGCCATAGACTACCTCGCTATTTGGCACGCTTTATAATATCTGAATACTCCTTTATAGTTTGCTGTAATTGTGCTTGTAATTTGTCGGTATCAATTGACAACAATCTATCTGAAATATAATTTAATAGATCATCAAAAGCGGTGAAATCCATTTCATTTATTAAATCTTCAAGTAAAACTAATAAGTATGAATAATGCCCTTGAGCTAATTCTTTAATCAGTTTACTGTTAGCAAAGTCAGTTAATGCTTTAACACTATTACTATTGTAAATAGTATATGCTTTACGGAAAGAATAATGAGTTTTTTTATAAAAATCACTTGTTTTATATTTTTTAATATTTTGCTTATCACGCAACACAAGTGCTATATCAAAACTGTTTCCTACCGCAATAGTTCGGAACCACTCAAACAATTCTTCGTTATTCATTTATTCTCCTTAATCAGTAACATATTTAAGTTTTTTATTTTTACTATTCCCAGCAGTCAAAGCACGTTTTTGTATATCATAAGAGACTATCTTGGGAATATATTGTTGTAATTGTTGTATATGATAATAATTCATATTAAATAACTGCTCAAAAGTGTATCCAAGCTCTAAATTAATCTGAATTAGTACCTTTAATAATTGATTTGCCACATTACTTGAACTAGCATCTGCACCTTGTGATTTAATTCGTTTAATTTTCTTTTCTTGCTCGATAAGTCATTGCGGCTTAGCAGCAGAAAATTTATTTTGTTCATTAAACTTTTTAATACACGAAGCAATATGCACAATTTCAGTAATACGAGCAAACCATTCTTCGGTTAATATATGGCCGCCTAAATATAAGTGTTTATCAACAATTTGACATTGCTCGCCAAAACAATGCTTAAACAAGTACGTTATATTGTATGTAACAGTATCTTTTGAATCTGCAATGAGTAAAAGTTGATATAATTCAAAACAATTATTAATAGATAACTGTGTAATATATTGCCGCAATTCATTTATATCCATATAAGATATAGAAACTGCATATTGTAATCGCTGGTCATTAAAAAATTCTTTAATTGTAGGAACATGCATAGTGACATCAGTATAATCATCAAAATAAAAAATTACAGGCTGTTCAGATAGTAATAATACCTCTGAAAAATTATCTTTAATTTCCATTTATGCTCCTTTAGACAAGGTTATAAGATTATTATAGTTAATTTGTATACGGGCCTTAAAAGAAAAATCTCAATTCATATTTGCGCTCATCTTAGCAAACACCGAAGACATTTCGCCATACAACCATTTATAATTCACTTTACCTAAATTCGCCATAATTTTTTGTTTTTTAATGGCCCGCAATTCTACTTTAGTTTTATCTTCAGCACCTTCAGCAGCAATCAACTGTTTTTTAGGCTTTCGCTTAGATGCTTTTTTCTCTGCCTCTGTCTGTTCTGGCGTTTGAAATGCAGCATTTTGTACTATTGCACTTTGACGTATAATAAAACCTAATAAGGCATTTTTATTTAATAAATCACCCAATTTATTATTTTTATCACTAACGCCCGCACTTAAACGTAATAAATATCGTAAAATATCTGGTATAGAATGCAAAACACCTCAGTTATTTGTCACCAGAGGCATATCTTTGGTCTGAACATCTTCCGCCCCAACAACTTTGCTTAAAATACTTAACCAACCAAAAATACCTATAATTGTTTCAGATACTTCCGCAAGAGAACGATGCCAATAAGTCGTATTTTTAAGTATATATGAAATTGTAGCATTCCAATGATCTTGTTCAGTTTGATTATTTGTGCGTGCGATACCACCAGCAATTTGTTTACTAAAATAATCTAAATGTGCTGATGAAAAACTTGCTCCAAAAACATCATATAATGTTGTGAGTTCTTTATTAGATTTATTTGCATCTAATCAATATTGTGCACCAGTTTTATCCGAAGTAGTTAAAGTAATCTGCATTCCCTGTGTGTTTGTAAAAGTATATCGACTATCGCTTGGATTATGCACTTCTCTAGATGTAGTATCATTATTCGATCCTAAACCTTTTTGACGTTCTTCAGAAACATTTTCAATAGACATTGTAATACCGTTGTCTAATAAACGCTCTACACCAATACGCAATGTTTCATAAATAGTGCCAACTTCACCATGAGTTAATAATCGGTCCATTAAAGTTTTTGCATCTGCTTCACCCGTTTGTAACGACTGAATAGTTAAATCTACTCAGCGTTCATTAATCACAGTAGATAATGACTGTAATTTTTGATACATTTCTTGCATAATTTGTTTTGCTTGGGCTCGATATTTAGCAGATTCTTTAAGACGTAGGCCTTTCGGAATCGCGCCATCAATATCGCCTCAAGTCGCCTCTAATATACCTGCTTTTATTAGAGCTTTTTTACCACTAACTGTTTGCCGATTATTTGTAATAGCCCATAATTTAGATAATCTAATTTTGAATTGATATAATTGACTAATCAATCAAATATTTTCAGCTTTTTCACCTTCTGGTCAATTATTTTTATATGGCTCAATATTTTCTTCTCAAAACTTTGCAAATTCTTCAAATGGAATATTTTCATCGCCCATTAAAAAACCAATAACTTCTTTTAATCGACGATCTAGTTCAGGCAAAATTTGATTAATTCTTTCCCGAACTTGTTGACATACATCGCGTAAAAAATTTCCTAACATTGATAATGCTTTGGCATAACCAGCTTCGAAATAAATTTTACGACTATGTAAATATGTTGGATTGCCACCTAATAAATAAATCGTGTCAGGATCATTTAATTCATCAATGGCCGCTTGTGTCTGTCCACCCTGACTATAGTCATTCCAATTGCGTTTTGTTTTGCCAGTTCTTGTTTTATTACTAGCCACCCTCTCTGATAAAGTTTGTCTATGTTTAGCCATTAACAAATCACCAGCCTAGGCTCATCTTGCCCCTTATAAATCAAATCAAATACCAATGGAGTAGAGAAAATCTCCCCATTATACGCACTCAAAGTCGGCACCGTAATTAAAGAAGCCGCAGGGAAGAACATATATAAATCATGCGAATACTTATTAGTATTACCCTTGACTTGCACTTCTAATTGCCAATATGGATAATGCGGCATCTCTAAACTGAAATTAGCACTGTCACGCCGCACTTTATAAAATACCAAATATCTATCTTCGGCCCATTCACCAACCAATTTGGCTTCTTCTAATGTCCAGCCCGTCACCAATTCATGTTCTTTATCAAATACACAAATACTATGTTCTTCAGCGGGTGCTTCGCTTAAAAATAATGTGTCACCGTCTACAAAGCACTGTTCACGTCTTGTAATTAAGGCTTCTTCAGCCGCCTCACGCTGCATAATCA
>CANQOR010000057.1 GCA_947625535.1 uncultured Bacilli bacterium | reverse complement strand
GGAGTTAATGATGATGGTGTAGCAGATTCTTTAACATATAATGATCCAATTGGTAAATACATGGAAGTAAAAGATAATGCTGTTACAATAGATGGTAAAACTTATGATATGGCTTTACTATTATTTGGTGAATTACACGGTATTGTAAAAACTGGTATATACGATTATAGTTTTAATAAAACTCATCGTGGTTCTACTCATAAAAGTAGTGATTTAAAAGAAAGTTTCACGATGGGTTGGTACGATAAAGATGGTAATTATTTAGGAAACACTGGTAGTTGGGATAATGGTGATACTTACTACTTAGATAATGATACAATAAAACAATATGTTCCAACTATTGATGAAAGTAGCAATATGGATGCTGATCAACTAAGTAAAACTTATGTCGTATATCGTTTTAATGAAGATACTACAGAACGAAATAAAGAACGTAAAAACATTAGTTATGGTGAAAATGGTAATGTTATTTATAAACTTAGTGATATAAGAATATGGGTGGAAAGAGATAAATCTAAAAAAGAATATAACAATATTTTATATGTTAACTTACCAGCAACAACCATTCCTTTACAAGTTGCTTATGTTCAATATGCTAACACAGATTCAGATAAAGTAGACTCTTATGATACTAATCTCGATAATAAACCATCTTCAACTCCATTAAGATTATTTTATGGTGTAGGTTTAGATGATGAAATATTAATTAATAATAACGAAGACATTGATTTAACTAAAATATCTGAAGATTATATTAAAGAACATACTTCTGAAGATGGATACTTAGAATTCTATTCAAATTATTATAGTAACACCCCTTATGATGGTTATACAGCTGATATATATGATGCTGCTAGAACTAGGGGAGATGCTATAACAACATTCTCACCTAGCGAAACAAATCGTTATTACGTTTATCAAAAAAATTTAAAATTATATAAACACGCTTACTTAATCGGCGATAACGGTGAAATTATCAAAGAAGATTCACCAAAACTATTTGATGGCGAATTACCTGGTAAAACCGAAGGCAATCTTCCAGATGAAGAAGCCCAAAAAGCTATTAAAGAAGCTTATAATAAAGGTGAATTAAAACCTGGTGATATCATCACTTTAAAAGATGATGCTATTAAATATGGTGAAAAGCCTTCATCAGATGACTATTACTACTTTGTTATTGATTACATTATTCCAACCAGTGATGGTAAAGGAGAAACTGAATTATATGTTGTCTCAAGAAAAGGTTCAGAATTTGGTTCCGGCATTTTACAAGATCAAGGCGACAAAATACCAATTGGAGATTTCTTATCTTGGGTAGATATCTCTGGTGCTTCAGCTAATGTATACAACTATAGTGATGTTATTCCAGAAGCTGAATTATCTAAAGGAGAATGGGTCTTAACCACTAAAATAGGTGGTTTAAGAATAGGTGACTTACATCAAAGTGTTTCAGTTAAAGATGAAAATATAACTGGTACATCAAGAAGTTATTACTTACCAATTATTGCGGATGATTTAAGTACAGATGGTTATGATGCTATCTTAAATACATATTTAGGTAATAATGGTTTAGTAAAATATAACATTAGAAAATATAATCTACCTGTAACAGGTGGAGTAGGGACAATACTTTATATTGTTATAGGTATTACTTTAATAGGTATACCAATATTCATAATATATCGTAAAAAATATAAAACTAAATACCACGCCACTACCATCTTAAAATAAGTTATATTCCTATCTATTATTTTTTCTTGCTAGTAGTGGCGTGCACTAAAAATTTAATTATAAAGGAGGACTAAAAATGATAAAAAAATTATTAAAATTATTAATATTAATAGTTATCTTAACAATGACTAAAGTTTTAGCTCTTCCTTATATAACTAATACTGTCCCAGATATTGAAAATATTGATGCTAGTTTATTTATTAGTATAAAAGATTATGAAGATACCCCTTTAGAAAATGCTACTTTTAAATTATATAAAATAGCTTCTGTAAAAGGTAAAGGTGTTTATACAACAACAGAACCATTTATAAATACTAATATTACATATGATAATCAAGACTTATTAAAATGGGATAATATTTTAATAGAATTAACTACATATATTAAAGATAATAATATAGAACCTAATTTAATAGTTAAAACTGATGAAGAAGGTAAAGTCCAAATAAATAAAATAGATAAAGGTTTATATCTAATAATGGGTGAAAACTATAAATTAGGTGCTAAAACATTTGATATTCAAGACTTCTTAGTAAGTATTCCTAACATGGTTGTTCAAAATAAATGGGAATACGATGTAAGAGTAAGACCAAAATACATGTATGATATAGATACTTCTAAAATAGTTGATAAAACAGTTACTAAAGTATGGGATGATAAAGGTTACGAAAATGAAAGACCTAGTAACATAAAGATTACTTTATTAAAATATGGTGTTGTTTATGATGAAATAACTTTAAATCCTGAAAATAACTGGACATATACGTGGGAAGACTTAGATGATACTTACGATTGGACCATCGTTGAAAAAGAAGTACCGGCAAATTACATTTCTAAAGTAACTAAAAATGGTAATGAATATCAAGTAATAAATACCCATAAGAAGACTGATGCTAGTTTCCTACCTAATACTGGTCAGTTATGGTGGCCAATACCTATATTAATAGGAGTAGGTTTAATCTTAATAGCATTAGGTATTATAATAACTCCCAAAAATAAATTAAAGTAGATTACTAATCTACTTTTTTATTGTATAATAAAGTAGAGGAGTAAATACTATGCAAAAAAAGAATAAAAAATTACTTATAATCCCAGCTATTATCTTAATTATAATAACTATTATATGTTTTATTATAAACATTATAATATCTAAAAAAATATCTTGGTCTATCTTTGTTATTCTAACCTTACTATATCTTTATGCCCTTTATTGGCTTTATATGGAATATCGTCATAAAGGTTTTATAACTAATGGTTTATATGTTAGTTTAACAGCTATTTATTGTCTTCTTATTAACTTATTAAATTGGTTAATAAATGATTATAAAATATCTATTTGGATCCTTATATTTACTATTTTATTACTAATACTTGGTATAATTAGTTTTATTTTAGATTATCGTCTAAAAAAAGAATTAAAATCTAAAATAAATGAAGAAATTAAAAAAAGTTTAACAATTAATTTATCTAAAAATAAGAAAAAATAATAAAAATAAATTTATTACATAATTATTAGTAAGGAAGATTATATGAAAAAGAAAATTCTAATATCTATAATAGTTATTTTACTTTTATTAAGTATTTTTATCTTATATAAATTAAACTATATACCACATCGTAAATATACTAACGAAGACTTTAATATTCCTAAGTATGTAAGTGAAGTAGATAAAGATAATGATGGTATTGATGATCAAACTGATATCTTAAATAGTGTTAAAGAATATATAAAAACTAAACCTAAATATCAAAGTAAATATTATGCATCAGGTTATCCTGATGATGAATATGGTGTTTGTACAGATGTTGTTGCTTTTGGTTTATTAAATGCCGGTTATGATATAATGACTTTATTAAATGAAGATGTCATAAATAATCCCGATGCTTATAATATAACTAAAGTAGATAAAAATATTGACTTTCGTCGTGTAGTTAATTTAAAAGTCTATCTAGATCGTCATGCTATTTCTTTAACTACTAACATTAATGAAATAGATAAATGGCAAGGTGGCGATATTGTTGTCTTTAAAAAACATATTGGTATTATCTCCGATTCTCGTAATAAAAAAGGTATTCCTTTTGTTATCCACCATGCCAACCCCGTTCAAAAAGAATATGAAGAAGATATCTTAGAATTACATAACGATATAATAGGTCATTATCGTATTAGTTAAAAAAGAAGAAAAGAGTAGTTTATATGAAAAAAAATAAAAATTTAAAAAACATGATAACTTATAATTTTAAAACTTTAATAGGATTTGAAATAATATATAAAGTATTAACAAGTATTATCTTTATTCCTTTATTTTTAAAAATATTTAATTTAATTGTTACTATAACTGGTTTTGATTATTTAACTTTTGAAAATGTAGTTAGTTTTATCATAAATCCTTTAACTATTATAATGCTTATTACTTTATTAGTTTTAATAACTTTTTATACATTAATAGATATTAGTACTATTATAGTAATCTTAGATTGCTCTTACCAAAAGAAAAAAATATCTATGAAAGAAGCCTTTATTATTTCTTGTAATAAAGCCTTTAAAATTTTCAAGAAAAAGAATCTTTTATTAGCTTTTATCATTATCTTTTTAATCCCATTCTTACATATTGGTATATCTTCAAGTGTTATATCTACTATAGCTATTCCTGAATTTATTATGGATTATATTACTCATAATCGTTTACTAACTATTTTATATATTATCGTTGTAATAGCTTTAGTATATTTATTATTAAAATGGTTATATTCTATTCATTACTTTATTTTAGAAGATAAAACCTTTAAAGAAGCTCATATAAATAGTTCTAAACTAAGTAAAAAGAATAAATTAAAAGACTTAATAACCATAGCTCTTACCCAATTATCAGTAAGTATTACATACTTTATCTTTATTGTTCTAGGTTTAATTACACTTGTAATATTATCTAAAATATTTAAAAATATTAATATCCTAGGTAGTATTACATATACTATTACTTGGTTATTTATCGCTCTTATTTTTATAATTTTAACCCTTTTATCAACACCAATAAGTTATGGCTCTATAAGTGCTTTATATTATAAACATAAAGAATTAAATAAAGAAGAAATAAAACATATTAAAGTAACTAAAGAAGAAATAAAGAATAATAATCCTAAATTTAATATCTTTAAGTATCTTGTAATTATCTTAACTATTATAAGTTGTACTATTTTAACTTATAGTGCTCTTAATAATGAATTAACTCTTAATGTTGATTATGAAAGAACTTTAGAAGTAACAGCTCATCGTGGTGCTTCTGTAAAATATCCTGAAAATACTATGAGTGCTTTTAGAGGTGCCAAAGAACTAGGAGCTGACTGGATAGAATTAGATGTTCAACAAACTAAAGATAAAAAAATAATTGTTTTACATGATACTAACTTAAAAAGAACAACAGGTGTTAATAAAAATACTTGGGAAACAACCTATGATGAAATAAAAGATCTAGATGCTGGTAGTTTCTTTAGTAAAGAATATAGTGAAGAACGTATTCCTTTATTTGAAGAAGTAGTTAAGTATGCAAAAGAAAATAATATTAAACTAAATATTGAATTAAAACCAACTGGTAATGAAACAGACTTTGAATCATCAGTCGTCGATATTATTAAATCTAATTCCTTTGAAGATATGTGTGTTATAACATCACAAGTTTATGAAGTATTAGAAAATGTTAAAAAAGTAACAAATGATATTGAAACAGTTTATGTAATGAGTTTAGCTTATGGCGATATTACTTCCTTAACATCTGCCGATAACTTTAGTATTGAAGCATCTAGTATAAATAAAAAACTAGTTAACGACGTTCATAAAGCTAATAAGAAATTATATGGTTGGACAGTTAATACTGAAGAAAATATTAATAAAATGATTGATTTAAATGTTGATAATATCATAACAGATGACATCCCTCTAGCTAAAAAAATTATTGATAATCGTCAACCTAAAAATTTAATTCAAAAATGTTTTGATTACATAATTGAAGTATTAGATTAGAAAAAGAGGTTTATATGTTTAAACGTAAAGATGCTAAAAAATGCAAAAATATTAGTGGTATGAGTCAAATATTAATAGACATTAAACCTAATCGTTCTTTAGGTGAATTATATATTAATCAAAAAATGGATGTTACAGAACTAGTTAAATATGTAAAAGATATTAAAAAAGTTGATGATGAATTTACTTATTTTCATGCCTTTATGGCTTTATTTGCTAAAGTTATATATCATCGTCCTTTACTAAATCGTTTTGTTGCTAATCGTCATGTTTACGAACATAATGATTTATCTTTATCATTTGTTATGAAAGATAGTTTAAATGATAAATCAACAGAATTAATGGTTGTAATGCCCATTAACAACAAAGATAATATCTTTACTATAAGTCAAAAAATAAGAACTAAAGTAGATGAAATAAGGGCCAAAAAAGATGAAGGTACTGGAGCAAATAAAGCCATTCACGTTCCTAGTACATAATGACACCTCATCATCTTTGCTATTATTACTATTGTTTTTATTAGAGTTACTTGATAT
>CANQOR010000056.1 GCA_947625535.1 uncultured Bacilli bacterium | reverse complement strand
TCCGGAATTATTACGGCTGACAGCGGGCCTAAAAGCGTTGTGGGGATTGAATACCTCACAGTCGAGAAAGATTTCCTCTACGAGCTTTTCTTGACTTACGCATCATCACAATTACCCCGCGAATCCAACGAGGAGGTGACGGAAGATGTTGGAGAAAGCGGCAATACCTCAATTTCTTGACGTTCTCGACGAAGCTGAGAAAATAGCCAAAATATGTCAGCCTAAAGGCAGTATCACCGAAGCTGACATCAAACAGTCGATTGAAGAGGGTCAAAAAGCCATCGAAAAGAAGATGCGGAAAGCTGCCAAACGCTTGCAGAAGGGTCATAAAAAAGCGGCTAAAATACCAAAGAGCGAGAGCCACCTTGCGGAGGAGCCCCCCGTTCCTTTCAATTTTTCTCCTGCGCAGCAGTCCGCAAATCCAAGTGAGGCAAAAAAGGAAACAGCGCCTCCCTCGCTCGTGAAAAAATCGCAGGACAAGGGGCTTCCTTCACTGTTCCAATGTGGAGAAAGTCTCAAGGCGAAGGTTGGTATTGTTCGATTTCAAAAAAATTTGTATTATTTCAATGGGCTTTGTTACGACATCCTTACATCCAAGATCGTTGTGAAGCTCTACCAAAATAAGGTAGATCCAACGATTAGCGGCGAGAGATCACTGCGGAGCATCCAGCAGCTTTTTGATTTTCTTTGCCTGGACGAAAGCCTTCCCACGCTGGAATATCGGGACAACTTGCGTATCGCGGTGCTTCAAAACGGGGTCTATCATGTCGAGTCTGGTGTGCTAAAAGATCACAGCCCAAAGCGCCTCACGTTTTCGTACCTCAACGCCAACTATACGGATTCCGGAAAATGCAAGTATTTTCGCCGGTTTCTGAACGATGTGACGCGCGGCGACGAAACACTTCAAGAAAGAATTTGGCAGTCCTTGGGATATATTCTCATGCAGACGACTGAAGGAAAATTTTTCTTTCTGATGGGTGAAGCACGGGACAGCGGAAAATCCCTGCTTGGGAATTTTATCCAAAGTCTATATCCGGAAGAATATGTCAGTAACATAACGTTGAATGAGCTCAACAAGGATTTCTCGTTGGCACCATTGGTGGGGAAGGCTGTAAACATTTCCCTCGACCTGCCTGCCACAAAGCTGAACGGCTCAGCAGTCTCACTGCTGAAGATGGCAACAGGCGGAGACACCCTGTTGATCAACGAAAAGTACGTTCCAAAATTTAACTATCGAAACAGGGCAAAATTTATTTTCGCCACAAACTATCCCGTCAGCCTGGGCGAGGACGACGACGCGTTTTGGGCCAGAATGGTCTATCTTCCATTTGATTTTACGGTTCCCAAGGCTAAACAAAATCCGAATTTGCCGGAACTGCTGAATGAGGAGCGCGATGAAATTGTCAGCGAGGCGCTTCGCCATGCTAAAGTGTTGGTCAAGAATAATTTCAGATTCCCGACCACCGAGCTGATTGAGAATCGGATGCAGGAATGGCGAGGGAAACGATCAAGCTCAATCGAGGGATTTGTCGCGGAGCAATGCGCAATTTCCGATGAATCTCCGGGTGAACTCGTCTCTCGACTTTATGAGGCATATCAGAATTACTGTTTCGACGTAGGTGCAACCGCCGCAAGCTACATTGCGTTCAAGAACTTCCTTGAGCACGAGATGGGATTGCATCACGCAAAAATCCGCGACGGTGGAAACCCGCAGTCAGCATTCCGAGGAATCCAATTATTGAAAAGGAGGTGAAAATATGAGAAATCGAGAGCTAAACAAGTCTCTTGAAACCCTTCCTCTATTTCTGCGAGTGACGGATCTGATGCCGATATTTGACATTGGCAGAAACGCCGCCTACGAGATGGTTAGAAGTGGTCAAGTGCGAGCGATACGAATTGGAAATCAATTACGCATCCCCAGGGAGGCCGTAAATGATTTGATCTTACACAGTCAAAACTAACTAACTTATATGGGGTGAGGATTTCCTCACCCCATATTAAACCACGGGAGGCAAGTCATGTCAAGAAGGAAAAACACGAGAGCAGCACAGGGAAGCGGCACGATACGAAAGAAGACAGTTATCAAAAATGCCAAAGAATACACCTACTGGGAGGCCAGATACACAGAGGGTATCGATCCTGGGACCGGCAAGCAGATCCAACGCTCTATCACCGGAAAAACACAAAAAGAGGTAGCTCAAAAACTAAAAGCCGTCACTACGTCCATAGATTCAGGTACATATGTCGCTCCGAGCAAGATGACTGTGGGACAGTGGCTCGATATATGGTCTGCGGAATATCTTGGCGGGGTAAAGCCCAAGACAGTGGAGTCATACAAATGCCAAATCAAAAACCATATCAAACCCGCGCTCAATGTCATAAAGCTCGACGCGCTGACGACCCCGATGATCCAGAGCCTCTATAACAATTTATATCGCTCTAAGGAAGATGGCGGCGTGGGACTATCGGCAAAAAGCGTCGGGATCGTACACGGTGTACTTCATAAGGCCCTTCAACAGGCTGTTTTCGTTGGGTATATTCGTTTTAATCCTGCCGATGCCTGTGAGCTTCCAAGGGTAGAGCGAAAAGAGATCACGCCGCTGGACAGCGACGCTATTGCCGCTTTCATTAAAGCTGTCCATGGTCATAAATTTGAAGCGGTCTATCTGACGATGCTCTTCACCGGTATGAGGAGAGGAGAAATCTGCGGATTAAAATGGGACTGTGTGGACTTGGAAAAAGGCACAATTCTGATCAACAAGCAGCTTCAAAACATCCCAGGTAAGCCAGGTGAATTCAGATTGGCATCGACCAAGAACAGCAAAGGCAGGAGTATCACCGTAGCCAAGACAGTTGTGGAGCTCCTCAAAGAATATAAGAGGCAACAGGAAGAAATGAAAAAGACAGTGGGCCCGCTTTGGAAAGAGGAGGGCTACGTCTTCACCAATGAAATAGGAAACCATCTGTCTCCCAACACGCTCTATCACAACTATAAACGACTGGTCACGTCCATAGGTTTGCCTGACGCGAGGCTGCACGACCTGAGACACAGCTATGCCGTGGCGGCGTTAAGAGCGGGAGATGACATCAAAACTGTCCAGGGAAATCTCGGCCACCACACAGCGTCCTTTACATTGGATGTCTATGGTCATGTCACGGATGAAATGAAAAAAGACAGCGCAGACCGAATGGAGCGGTTCATAAAGGGCGTATCCGAGCTGTAAAGGGAAAACTAAAGGGAAAATGCCCTTGCCGGAACAACAAGAAAGCCTTAGAGTCGTTGCAACTCTAAGGCTTTTTCTTGGTCCGAGTGACTGGATTCGAACCAGCGGCCTCTTGAACCCCATTCAAGCGCGATACCAAACTTCGCCACACCCGGTTATTCTTTTGTGCTTGTGTATAATAGCACACATCGCGGAACTTTGCAAGTAAAATTTTAAAATTTTTGCGTTTTCACTTTTTCGACAGGAAAACCCCGTTATTTTGAGGTATTTTATATTTGACAAAACAAGGGGAGGGTGCTATAATGCGTTTGTAACAGAATTGTAACCTTTTGTTACCGCAACTGTAATCTAAAGGAGGGAGCCTGATTGAGTACGATCCGATTCGGCAAACGCCTTATCATGGGCGCTGTTGGCCTTGCGGCGGCTGCCGCGTGCGGCGTTTACACCGGCTCGCCGGCTGAGGGTATACAGCAGGAGGAATATTATGTCATATCCCACGGCAGGGATATCGCCATAGTCTCGTCCGAGGACGAGAACGTGGACGAGCTGGTTGCCCGGTACGGGTATGACGCCGGTGATTTCATACTTGATGTCAGCGAGCGCGACGGCTATACCGCAGTTACACTTTTCGACGCTATGGACGTATCCGTTACGGCGGATGGGCAGACCCGTGCCGTCAGAGCCTCCGGCGGCACTGTGGAGCAGCTCCTTCGGGAACTGGACGTGGAGCTGGGGGAAGAGGACGTCGTCTCCCACAGGGCGGAGGACGAGGTCTACGACGGACTGTCGGTACATATCTACCGCGTGACCTACGGTGAGGAGTATGTAGACGAGGCGGTGGAGCACGGCGTAAGGTACGTGGACAGCGCGGAGCTTTACAAGGGCACGGAGAAGACTGTTACTGAGGGCTCGGACGGCGTGAAGCGTGTCTATTATACCGTGCGATATGTCGACGGCGCGGAGGAGTCGCGGGAGGTCTCCCGCGAGGAGATTTTGACCGAGGCCGTGGATACGGTCATAGAGCGAGGCACAAAGGAAAAGCCGGCGCCAAAGAAGGAAACCGCGGAAAAAAAGGCATCCGAAAATAATGATAGCGGGAAAAAGAGCTCGTCCCAGGGTGGGAGCGGCTCCTCTGGCACGGACAAAAGCGTGGGCCACAGCGTGACCGTCGGTGAGGGGACGATAACCACGGACTCCGGCACGACATACAACTACACCAGGGTGATAAGCATGAAGGCCACGGCCTATTCATACGCGGCGGGAGCCATGACATCCAGCGGCGCGCCGGCACAGGTGGGCATCGTGGCGGCCCTGCCGGGGACCATACCCCAGGGCACGAGGGTCTACATAGTGACCGAGGACGGAAAGTATACCTATGGGCCCGCCGTGGTGGGCGATGTCCCGGGAGGGGATATAATCGACCTCTTCTATGAGACAGAGGCGGAATGTGACCGCTTCGGCGTGAGGCAGGCGAAGGTATACATACTTGACTGATAACAGCCTGAGGGCAAGGCCGGGGGCCTTGCCCTCAGCCCGTCGACAAAGGCCATGCCTTTGCCGACGGGGGGACGTGCGGAAATAGCCACGAAAAGGCCTGCGGGCCTATTCGTGACTGTTTCCTGCTGTTTTGCTCCGCGCACGGCCCCTTTGGGGCCGCACTGCGACTCGCCAAGAGCCGCCCTGCGGGCGGTTGCTCGCTTGCATGGCGCCTGCGGGCGCGGGGCTTCGCAAAACAAAAGGTAATTTTTGTCCTTGAAAAAATTATTTTACCAGGGTTCTCGCGTATATTCGGGGTTTGTCAACAGTCTGAGGGCAAGGCCGGTGGCCTTGCCCTTTCAGTGTCTATAAATGCCGCGGGCCGTTGTTGACCTTCGATCATTGCGCCCAGGTTAGAAGATGCGACGAGGAGCGGGAGGACTTTACCTCCAGGGCGCCGAGGAGCATCTGAGCGGCATCGGCGCGGGTGAGGGTGGAGGCGGATACGCCGGCGGAGGCGTCGATTATATCGCAGGAGGAGAGATTTCCGGCGGCCTGGGCGGCCCAGGCTGGGGCTGCGTCCTCGGTGAGGGCCACGTCGGTAATGCCCAGGCAGTTGTCTACTATCACGGAGGCCTCCGCGAAGGTTATGGGTCTGTCGGCGGAAAAGACGATGGTCCCGTCGCCCGTGGCGGAGCCGGAGATGATGTCCTGGGTCAGGGCGGTCGTGACGTAGGGCTTTTGCCACACGGGTATGAGTTCATCGTCGTTAAAGCCGGTCCTGACTATGCCGTCAAGCAGCTCGCCGCCCCGGAGATTCATGCACATGACGAGAAATTCCCCTCGGGTGACAGCCGCCTCAGGGCGGAAGAGGTACCGGCTGCCCAGCTTCTCACCCACGAATATGCCCTCCTCGGCTAGCACGGTGGCGGCGTAGCGGGCGGGGTCCCCGTCGAGATCGGAGTAGACGACATTCGTCTCCTGCTTTTTGATGGTTATGGTCACGCTGGCCGGTTCGGATATGTTCCCGGCGCCGTCCGCGGCGACATAGGTGAAGGTGTCCTTGCCCTTTTTGCCGTCATAGGGGGTGTAGGTGAAGCTGTCGCCGTCCACCTCCACGACGCCCTTGCGGGGCTCGCGGTCGACGGAGTAGGTCACGGGGTCACCCTCGGGGTCGAGGCAGGTGAAGGAGCCTGTCACGGCAATGCCGCGATAGGTCGTGAGCTCGATATTACGCGCCACGGGCGCTGAGTTGAGTCCCGCCTCGGCGGCAAGGGAGGGAAGCGCGGTGAGAACGAGTGTGAACAGGGCGCACGCGCACCTTTTGAGGTATGTGCTTTTCATTTTATCTGACCTCCTTTATGGGATGAACGTATTTTGACCCGTGGGACGGGAAATATTCCATAAAAAGGGATAAGAGGAGAAAATCAAAAAAATTTAAATTTGTTGTTGACAAAACGTACCTTGGTTTAGTATAATAGCTCTTGCCGCTGGTTAAGGCGGCTGGCGAGGAAGACAGGGGAGTATAGCTCAGCTGGTTAGAGCGCCTGCCTTACAAGCAGGAGGTCACAGGTTCGAGCCCTGTTACTCC
>CANQOR010000055.1 GCA_947625535.1 uncultured Bacilli bacterium | reverse complement strand
ATAATGAACGACTTTTTTTATAATATAATTTTTTCTAAAAATTTAAATAAAAGAACTTTCCTATAAGATAAAAAAAGCTAGTAATAACTAGCTATTTACCACTATTTATTGTCTTTTCAACAAATTCCTTAATCTTAGCTTCACTAAAAGGTTTATTTAACATATCAACTATATCATAAGAAAATGCTTTATTAATTGCTTCACTAGAAGAATCTCCACTAACTATAGTAACAGGCATCTTACTAAATAAATCATTTTGTTTCATATAATCCAATACGGCAAAGCCATCAACTTTTGGCATATTTAAATCTAAAAGTATAGCTTTAATCCTATTATCTTCTTCATGTTCTTTTATAATATTTAATGTTTCTTCGCCATCTTTAGCAAATGCAAGTTCATATTCTTCATCAAATACTTTCTTAACAAATATTCTAATAACTTCAGAATCATCAGCTACTAAAATAATATCTTCTGTAGATGTTTCCTTATCTTCATAAATATCATTTGTTGTACCTAAATATTCATTAACTATCTTTTTAACTTTATTAGCTTCTTCCATTAAAGAATCAAAACTTTCTTTTATAAAAGCATAATCATTAGCTTTACTTTTCATTTCATGTTCATAAGCCATTTCAGCTAACTTTAAAAATCCAAAATATTTACAATCACTTTTTAAAGAATGAACATATATAGCATAATTAGGCATATCTTGTGATTCAAAATATTTTCTTATTTGTTCTAATTTACCATCAATTCCATTTTTAAATTCAATTAATGTTTCATTATAAGTTTCAATATCACCAAATAGTTCTAAACTTTTATTAACATCAACATTATTTTCTTTTAAGAAATTAATATCTTTCATATTATCACCATATCCTATCTTAGTTTTATCACAATAAACTTACTTATTCAATATTTTTTCTACTTCTTTAACTAACAATTCATCAATTTTATTTTCTCTTATAATAAATGCAAAATTATGACCATCTTCCATCTTAGTATTCTTAGAAATAATCAAAATAACTGGAGTTTTAAAGTTTTCCAAAGAAGTAATATTTTCCATTACCTCTAAAGCTTCTAAATCTTCTGTTATTTCATTTAAAACTATTAAATCATATGTTGTATCAATAACTTTTTCAATTGCATTTACTCCACTATTTATTTCTGTAATATCATATTTATTTTCGTCTAAATTATTTTTTATTTTACTAATAATATCGTCTTTACCTACTACTAGTATTTTATCTTTATTAATATTTTTATTTACTAATGAAGTATCAACATCTATATTATCTTTTATTTTTGAAGACGTTACATTAGTAGAAATATTACCATTTGAAGCATTTTGTTTATTTTTATTTAAATATGTTCTAATAACTCTTTCAAGTTCATTTTTTTCTATTGGCTTTGATAAATAATCATCAAATCCACATTCCAAATATTCTTCTTTCATTCCAGTAATAGCATTAGCTGTTAAAGCAATAACTGGAACATCAAATTTATCATTTTGTTTTAATCTTTCTAATGTTTCTCGTCCACTCATTTTAGGCATCATATCATCTAGAAAAATAATATCGTATTTTTCACCTTTACTAATTTTTTCTAAACATAATCCTCCACTAGTACAAGAATCAATATCAAAATTATATTTTTTTAATAATGTTGCTGCTACTTTAATATTTAATTCATTATCATCAACAATTAATATTCGTGAACCATTAGCATCAATAACTTTACTATCATAATTATTCGTTTCTTTAACCTTAACCGGCTCTACTGCAATAATTCTTTGATCTATTGAAACTGTAAATTTTGAACCTTTACCATATACAGATTGAACAACTATTTTACCTCTCATTAGCTCTACTAATTTTTTAGTAATTGCTAAACCTAAACCAGTTCCTTCTATAGTAAATTGTTTTTCTACTTCTAATCTTTCAAACTTAGAAAATAATTTATCAATATTCTCTTGTTTAATACCTATTCCACTATCTTCTACTGATACTATTAAACGACATACATTATCTTTTATAACTGAAGATACAGTAAAATCTATATATCCTTCTTTTGTATATTTAACAGCATTAGTTAAAATATTTAAATATATTTGTTTTAATCTAACACTATCTCCATATAATACCCTAGGTATTGATTCATCAATATTAACTCTAAAATCTAAACCTTTATCCCCTATTCTTGCTTTAGTTAATGCAACTAATTCATCAAGCATAGATTTAATATCATATTCTTTATTAATTATTTCTAATTTATTAGCTTCAATTTTAGATATATCTAATATTCCATTAACTATATCAAGTAAATTTTCTGAAGCCATTATAATATCATTTACTTTTTCTTTAGAACTATCAGGTATATTATCTTCTTTTAAAGATTCACTAAAACCAACAATAGCATTTAAAGGTGTTCTTATTTCATGAGACATATTAGATAAGAAATCAGTTTTAGCATGATTAGCTTTTTCAGCAGCATCTTTAGCCATAGATACTTGTTCTAACATTTTTACATCAGGGTTTTCAATTGTGAAATACATAATAAAAATAATATAACACTCTAATGGAGTAACTAAAAACAATTCTGGATTAATACTTTGAATAATCATGCAAATAAGTCCGACAATTGTAAAAGCAGCTAAAGGAATATATCTTTTATCTTTAATACTTTTTATATTCGATAAAACACTAGTAAATATAGTTATAAAACAAATTAATGAAAACATATATACTATATTAACTGCCATACCTGTTGAATACATTAAACTATCATCTGCATTTTTTATTAATTCACTTGGAAGCACAATGGATAATATTATTGATAAAATACTCAAAGCAATTAATATCAATTTTATTTTTTTATAAATTTTTTCATTTTTTATAGAAATAATCGCTATATAAATAGTAAATAACATAATCCATAAAATCATAGAAATCAAATATAATTTATTAAAAATATCACTAAATATTTCGGCTTCTTTCCACATACTCAAAGTTAATAACAAACCTACAACAATTTGAAATAATAAAGCACACAACATATATTGATATATTTTAGTTTCTTTGTTACTAATCTTTTTACTCAAAAAAAACTTAACTGAAATAACTAATATGTATAATAAACTTACTATTGCCAAAAACGAATTAGCTTCCACAACTATCACCTACTATAGACATTATATCATAAAAAAAGAAAGCAGTAACAAAAAGGCTTTCTTAAATTTTATTTTAATTTTAATTTAATTGGTTCTTCAGGCATTGTAATATTTATATTTTCAATTTGAAGATTGCTTTCTCTGATGCTGCATGTATATTCTTCACCACTTAATCCTTCAGCAATTAAACTACGATAATCATTTTTTGACATTAAAGTTTGAGGTATACTTTGTCTAAACTTCCATTTTTTAGGTATATCCCTGCTTGTAAAGTTAGTTGCTTTTAACATTTTTTCATTAATTATTTTTTTTATTAATTCATATTTTTCTTCTCTTGACAAATCTTTTTTCAAAACTATATGAGCAATCGGCATTTTTCCCATATTTTCGTCATCTTCATATTCAACAACCATACATTCTTGAACTTCATCAAAACTTTCAATTACACTTTCAATATTACTAGGTCTAACTTTATAACCATCAAATCTAGTAAATGTACGATCTATACGTTCTTCAAAATTCATAGTCATATCAGAATTTAAAGAAATAAAATCCTTAGTTTCAATAAAAGGAAAACCTGCTATATACTTTATAGTTACAATGCTACGCCCATCAATAATTCCTGGAGTTGCAGTTGGAGAATATATATATGCCTCCCCTGATTGTCTTTCTCCACTAAAAGGAATAATATGGCCATTGCTATCTAACAAAACATAACGATCTGTTGGAAATGGTTCTCCCATCCCACCTAAATTATTAGAACCATCAAATGTGAAACTACCACATCCAGATAATTCAGACATACCATGTCCCTTAGTTAAAACACAATTTGCACCATGTTTTTTAAAAAAATCGTTTATCTCTGCTTCTTCTTTGCTATTAATGCTATCTCCACCAGCAACAGCTATTTTCAAGAATGATAAATCTTTATTTTGCATTCTAGGATCCTTAGTCAATAATTTCCACCAATTAGGAACACCTAAAACAATATTTGGTTTATATTTTAATAAAAGCATTCCAAAATTTTCAAATTTAAATTCTGGAATTTCTATCAATTCCATTCCCAAATTTAAAGCTAAATGAGCGGAATTAACACTACCATATGCAGCAAAATAAGGTAATATATGCAAAAATCTCATTCCAGGTTGAAAATCTATATCACTAATTTGGTGTTTAACCACAATACTATTTAAATTTTCATTTGTTAAGGGAATTCCTTTTGGCATTGCACTTGATGTTCCAGACGAATGAACAATTAAAGATGTTTCATTTGGAACATATTCTTTCTTAGTTACAAATTGATATTTAGATTCTTTTATCATTTTATCCCAATAATATATATCTAAAACATCAGATGTAATTCTTTTTTTATTGCTTAAAAATTGTTTCATATTAACAATTGCTTTTAAAAGAGGATGAATTGAATTTATCGTTGGAACAACAATTATTTTATCAACACCAAATTCATATTTTAATTCTCTTTCTATAGGTTTAATTGTATAATCATACAAAACATCAACAACAACTAATGTTTTTAAATTTTCGCTTCTAACAAATTCTTTTATTACTAAAGGATTTGTTCTTGGATCAATATGATCGGTTATAGCACCTATTTTACTTAATCCATATTGAATAAATGCTGTTTCTGGTATATTTGGAAGAAGTGTACCTATTCTATCACGATCACTTATACCAAAAGCCGAAAAAGCTTTTGCTGATTCATCAATTTTTTCCCTTACTTCATCAAATTTAATTTTATTAAACATAAAGTCAAAACAATTACTGCCACTAAATAAACGACTATTTCTTTCAAAAAAATCATATGCAGTCATTTCTGGGACAGAAAATTGTTGTATTCTATGCTTGGCAACTGGATAACCATTTTTTTGTAATTCTTCGTCGAGCTTTCTTAAGTCAATAAGCATCAAAATTCCCCCTAAGTGTTTTGTATTCTAACTTGCTTTCATTTAAAAAGCAAGTTTACCTACTCTTTTTCTATTATTTTTATTGCTACTTTAATACCATCTACTGCTGCAGAAGTAATACCTCCAGCATATCCAGCTCCTTCACCACAAGGATAAATACCTTCTAAATTAGACATTAATTCCTCATTACGAACAATCGTAACTGGTGAAGACGATCTAGTTTCAACACCTGTTAATATAGCATCTGGACTAGCAAATCCGTTTAATTTTTTATCAAAAGCTAATATACCTTCTTTTAATGTTTCAGAAACAAACTTAGGTAATATATCATTCAAATTACTTAATTTATAACCTGGTTTATAAGAAGGTATAATATCTCCAATCTTCGTACTTACTTTATTATTTAAAAAATCTTCTACTCTTTGTACTGGAGCAAAACCATTGCTTCCACCTAACTCGTAAGCTTTATGCTCTAAATCTTCTTGAAAATACATTCCTGCTAAAGGATCATCACCCTTAAAATCAGTAGTTAAAACATTAACTAATAAAGCTCCATTAGCATTCTCTTTATCTCTTTTAAAAGTAGACATTCCATTAGTAACAATTTCACCATCATTTGATGCTGATGCTATTACTTCTCCTCCCGGACACATACAGAATGTATAACAACTTCTACCATTTTCCGCATGATGAACTAATTTATATTCAGCAGGTGGTAAATTAAGTTCAGTAATATTACCATACTGCGTTTCATTTATCATCTCTTGTTTATGTTCAATACGTAATCCTACAGAGAAATTTTTTCTAACAATATCCATTCCATTATCTAATAACATCTTATATGTATCTCTAGCACTATGTCCAATAGCTAAAACTAAAGTATCAGTAAAGAAATCATTTTTACTACAACTAACTTTAATTAACTTTTCTCCTTTTTGAATATCTACAACTTTATTATTAAAATAATATTTACCACCTTTAGATTCAATATAACTTCTAATATTTTTTAATATTTCAACTAAATTATCTGTTCCAATATGTGGTTTATTTAAATATAAAATTTCCTTAGGAGCTCCAAATTCATGAAAATAATGTAAAACTTTCTTAATATATGGTGAATTAATTCCTGTAGTTAACTTTCCATCGGAAAAAGTACCAGCTCCTCCTTCACCAAATTGAACATTACACATTTCATTTAATTTACCAGTTTCTCTATATTCAGAAACATATTTAATACGTTCATCAACTTTAGCTCCCTGTTCAATTATAACTGGTTCATATCCATTTTCAACCAATGTTAATGCACAAAAAAGCCCAGCTGGTCCAGCTCCTATTATAATTGGTTTGTAATTTGAATTTCTTCTCTTATTAATAAGAGGTTCTGTTTCATATTCAATATGTTTTATTTTAGGATACTTAGATTCATCTTTTACATCAAATTCTATTGCATAAGTATAATGAACATTTTTCTTATCTCGAGCATCTATAGATTTCTTTACTACATTTGCTGTAATAACATCATCTTCATCTACCCAATTTTTTATTAATGTTCTTCTTATGACTTCTTGCTCATCTAAATCTTTATAGACTTTTACATTTTCTAATCTAAGCATAGACATCACCCTACAACACTATTTTACCACATAATGGTTAAAAATGAAGCATTTACTTACTTTTATTAGAAACTACTGTTCCAATTTTCTTACCATCAATAACCTTCTTTAAATTGCCTTTTTTATTAATATCAAAAACAATAATTGGAATATCATTATCCATACATAATGAAGTTGCTGTTGTATCCATAACATTTAATTTTTGATTTAATACTTCTAAATATGTAATTTCACTTATTTTCTTAGCATCAGTATATTTTTTAGGATCTTTATCATATATAGCATCTACATTAGTTGCTTTAATTAAAGCATCTGCTCCTATTTCAGCTGCTCTTAAAGCTGCAGCTGTATCTGTTGAAAAGAATGGTGAA
>CANQOR010000054.1 GCA_947625535.1 uncultured Bacilli bacterium | reverse complement strand
CTATTGCAAGGACATACTCCGCAACAAATGGAACAAGTATGTCGTAATATATGTAAACAACGTGGTATAAATTTTGATAGTGCGTTCGCACAAGTACAACAAATGTTAAAATAGAGAATGAGTTGCGCAGCTCGTTCTCTTTTTTTTATAGATTTTTGGTACCAAGTCTAAATATTTATTATGAGGTAAAATTAAATTATGGAAGGTTCAGGACTTACAACGGGTGAAGCTCTGTTGTTAAATGATCGTGGTCGTGGTTACGATGATGGTTGCGGTGGCTGGTGAATTTGGATTATATTCTTATTCTTCATTTTCGGCGGCAATGGTTGGGGCAATCGCGGACAAGAGATGGAAGGGATTGCTACACGTGAGGCGGTTAACCGCGGGTTCCAGTATAATCAGTTGGATAATGGCATTCGTGCTGTCCAGAATGGTTTATGTGATGGTTTCTACGCAATTAATAATGCGCTTAAGGATGGATTCTTCAGTATTGTTAGCTCTCAAAAAGATTGCTGCTGCGAAACAAACCGCAATATCGAAAGCGTTAAATACGAAATGTCTAAAGGCTTCTGCGATGTTATTCAAAACGCTCAGCTTAACACTCGTGACATTCTTGAGAGTCAGAATGCTGGCGTACAAAAGATTTTGGATTACATGTGCGCAAATGAGAAACAGGCTTTACGTGACCGTATTGCGACTTTGGAGACATCTGGTATCATCCAGGCACAAACACAGAATCTTGTATCTCAATTACAACCTGTCCCTCGTCCCGCTTATTTGGTAAGTAGCCCTTACGCTTCTTACAATCCTGCTACTCTGTATGGCGGATTTGGTGGTTGCGGTTACGGTGGCTACGGGTTCGGTTATTAGTTAGTATTAAAAATATAGTCGGGGTAGGGAGGATTATTCCTCCCCGTACCCTTGAGGTGTAATATGACTTGTTGTGAAGAAAATACAATTTTTCGTGGTACAGCGGCAATAGTAGCTACAAATTTACAAATTACATTACCTAACGTTAGCGAATTGGTTAATGGGGATGTTTTACATTTTGTAATTACCACTCCTATTGATTATAGTAATCCGTTAGGTACAGTTAGCATTGTGATCAATGGACAGACAGTATTAGTGAAAACAAGATTCAATAATGATTTACGCACTTCACAAGTAAGAACTCGTAGAGTATATACTGTTGGCTTTGGTGCGCAAACACCAACCTTTACAATGTTAACTTGTGTGCCCGCATCTACCTACGCATTCCCAACATATCCACGTCCAAGCTAGAGGTAAATTATGCATAAGCGTGAAATTGATATGATTATTGCGAATGGCAATACCGAACAAATGTACAGATTAAAGGAGGTATTGCTATGTTTGTTTGATGATATTGCCAAAGACCATACAAAGGAAAAATTATATAAATACAAAATACATTATATACTTTATGGTGACCATTTGGGCGAAGAAGTGGCGCGAGCTTGAGCGGAAAAAATGAGTAATAAGGATGGAACTCATGGGCCGCATTGAAGCATTGAGCAAACACGTCAAGTTCAACGTGAACGTAATATTGCCGCAGACGAATGAGATTTTTATGCCATATTAAATATGATGTATAGTGATTATTATAATCCGAAGTTTGATACGGGCACATATATAGATTTAGCAAAAGATTGATTTAATGATAGAGATGTAGAGGGTGGAAAAACTCTCCGCTACTATTTTAATGTCGTTTGTTAGTCAGGGTAAGCATAGCGTAATTTGCTATGCTTATTTTTTATATTGGTGTAAATTTGTAAAAAAAATAAAATTGTGATATAATTTTTATAGAAAAAATAAGGAGGCATAGTTATGTACGAGGTGCTTACAGAAAGAAAAGAATGGATAGCAAAGGTTAATGCGTTATGGGCGTTTTATAATGGGCACCCTATACATATGGATGCTAAACAACTTGCTCAATATAGACGTATAAATATGATTGCGCCACTGTTGAAGAAGGTCTATAAAGATATTCAAGACTTGGAAGCATGCCGTGAATTAGGCGTGACGGATTACGAAGCGGTTGCATTAGAACGTATAGTTTATAATGGGCTTATTGCTTTTATCAGCAGATGGCAGCAACTCAATTCGCCCGCTCAACAGATTGATGGATGTATTATGGAATTCCGCGCTGGTGTTGGTGGCGAAGAAGCATGGCTGTTTGCGCAAGAATTAGCAGCCATGTATAAGGCGTATACTTTACAATGCGGTTGGAAAGTACGTGAGGCGGCGACCGACGCTTGTGTAACTTTAACAATCGAAAATGAAAAAGCATATGCGGCCTTAGTATATGAAGGCGGTGTGCATCGTGTGCAGCGTGTGCCTGTAACAGAAGCGCGTGGTCGTGTACATACAAGTACGGCAGCTGTTGCCGTATTGCCGCTGTATAATGATATACAGATAGAAGTAAAAGAGGAAGACATAGACTTCTCTGCATGTCGTAGTAGTGGGTGCGGAGGTCAAAAAATTAACAAGAGCAATACCAAGGTGCGTTTGGTCCATATCCCAACAGGAATAGTAATTGAGTGTCAGGAAGAACGTTCCCAGTTAATGAATCGCGAGCGCGCGATGGAGAAGTTAAAAGAGCAACTGTACACTCGTGAATTGAATAAACGTATAGCAGAACTTGATGCCGCGAGAGTTGGTCAGGTAAAGAAGGCCATGAGAAGTGAAAAGGCACGCACCTATAACTTCCCCGATGACCGTATTACTGACCATCGTGCGCATGTAACTGTACACAATATTGATAAAGTAATGCACGGAGATTTAGCACAGTTACTCAAAGAAGTGAAAACGAATATTGAAGGAGTATAATATGTTAAAAGATACAATATATGCAGAGTGGATTAAAGCTCGCAAAAGCGGCGACGTATCATTAAAAAAGTTGTACGAAAGTGTGTACAATAAAATTCTCAATACGGAGAAAAGCGGAAAATACGCTCTGCCGCTTGATGACGAAATTGTACTACAGTGTATCACTAAGGAGCTTAATGAAGTGCAAGAAGAGTATGAGTTGGCAAAACAAGCGGGACGTCATGAGCTGCGTTTGGAATTGGCTAACTATATTATGATTTTACAGGATTATTTGCCACTTCAATACTCTGAAGATAACGTGCGCGTACTCATTGGGGAACTATATGACCAAGGCTTCCGTGACAGGGGTCGCTTAATTAAACAAACAATTACCGAGATCGGCGCGCATTATGATCGTAAGAAAATCCCAGCTTTGGTCGCTGAATTTTTGGCACAGTGTGAATAAAATTTGCAATTTAGGAAAAATTGCGTTATAATAATAATATATAGTAAAGGAGAATTTTTATGCAGTTACTTAGTGAGACTAAGAAATGGCGCGTTGAAAGCGAAGAGGACGCGGTCGGTTTAATTCAGAAGATGAAGGAACAGGCTGGTGCGAACGGGTATGAAGTGAAAAAGTCCGAGTATACTATGCGCACTAAGAAAAGCCGTGGTGAGATAATTGAAACATGGTGGGTTGTATCTATCACTTTTAACTATGATATAGGTGACTAATGCAGTGAGTATATAGCAGTGTGGAGTTGATTGATGAGATTGACTCCACTAAAATATTGAAAAAAATAGAACTCGCATTGCGCAACTGTTATAAGAGCGAGAATCTTATTTCAGAGGATACAAGTAGTGCTGAAAAACTCATTCGCTCTTGTATTACACGGG
This sequence comes from uncultured Bacilli bacterium, assembly GCA_947625535.1. GTDB lineage: Bacteria > Bacillota_I > Bacilli_A > RF39 > UBA660 > Coprovivens. The sequence continues at coordinate 3,569 of CANQOR010000054.1, read as the reverse complement.
GACATGAATCTCCTCTAGAGCACGTGTCTATTACATACAGGGTAATATGTGACAGGGGAGTGTCACACGAGTGAGTTAGACACAGGTTAGCATCGTACAGTCAAGAGAGTACACGTTACTGCAACTACAGTAAAGATAAGTTTGGCAACTCTATTACCTTTGTGTATCCATATTGGTATGTACCAAAAGAAGTAGCCGCAGATTATGATAACGCAGAACAATATTTTGCGATGGCTACCGAATTTGTAGATGCGGCCGCGCACGCTGAGGAGCATTATCTTGAACTATTAAGGCTTGGGGCGCCGCCTGAGGCTGCTCGTGCGGTATTGCCTAATTGTGTTAAGACGGAAATTGTAGCGACCATGAACATTCGTGAGTTGCGTAGTTTCTTACGTCTACGTACTTCCAAAGCCGCACATCCCGATATTCGTAAGCTTGCGGTTGAGCTCTATCAGAAACTATGTAAGGCTGGCTTAGGTATTTTATTTGAAGATTTGGGCATTGAATAATGCCAATAGGTGTTAAATGTATAATGTAAGTGCAATCTTGTGACTTTGAGACCACGGTTACAGACAGAAATTAATTCAAATTATTATGGGTTACTCACAGTCATATATTTCAAAGGCTATTAACAATATCAATAAACCATATATTCCTTCTATTGATTATATTAATGATGACCAAATGATGCGGAAGTATGTAATTGATACTATCTTGCAACTCAAACCTATCCCCACAATGCAGTTTGATGACCAAGATCGCGCCTATATTAAATTATTAGATTATTTGTTAGTAGACAGAGAGCAGATTCGCAAATTATACTATAACGTATCTCAGTATAAAATATCACAGGCATATCGAAGTAAGAAAATTTCTTTATCTGATTTTGATCCAACCTTAATTGGCTTAACCAATGAAGAATATGCTAAATTTTTAGAAAAATGCGCTTAAGTAAAAATTTGCTTTTTTGCGCAATCCATGATATAATATATATAGAAAATGAGGAGAAGAGAAGAAATGATTATTCGACCAAGTTATTTAACTAAATCGCGTAACCTTAAGGGACAAACGAGTTTATGCCCCACTATTCTTCACACCTCAAAATTAAATCAGCTTTTTGCCTGTAGGAATTGTACCATGAGTACAATCACTGGGACATCTGGGGATGATGACTATTATAGCATCGCATAATATCCCCACATAGACTTCCACGCCGCAGGTAAAAATACTTGCGGCTTTATTATTATGGAGGAAAGATGCGGACATTGGATGATTTATATATCGACAATGAAGAAGTAGCGAGGAAAATTGCAGAAGAATTACGAAAACCACAGAAAAGTGATATAGTACCATCTGAACCTCCAACATTACCAGAGGATGCAAATACCATCTGGTTTCATGGGCATGTAACGGTTTCGCCGCGCGAGTAAAACCAAAGAGAACCGCGCGTACCCCAGTTCAACTCTGGGCTTGTCCACCATTAAGGTCGCTTGACGCCTAAGAGCAAGCCGTTGAAACTATCGCTACGACACTTAGAAAGATAGCACGTGTTGCGCTGAGGTCACGTAAATCAAAACTTGGCATATTATCGTCGATGTAGTGTAACAGAAACACGGGTGCTTTGGGAGCACCAATAGCGGCGCACCTCCGACATCGACGACCATGCTTGTCCACAGGGAATATTATCCCTGTTCACATACTCGTATAGTCTAGCGGAGGGGCAACAGTCTTCTAAACTGTTCAAGGTAGGTTCGACTCCTACTACGAGTACCACAATAAATAAAAACAAGGAGTTAGTATGCGCGATCCAAATCGTATCAACAAAGTAATTGAATATCTGCGGGCACTTTGGCAGAGCAATCCCGACATGCGGCTTATGCAGCTTTTGTGTAATGCCGTAGGTGACGGTCCATTTATTTATTATCTGGAAGATGATAAGTTGATGGAAGCTCTCAAAAATTGCTATGAAGCTTAAATTTGATTTTTGAAAAAATTTTTGTTATAATTTTTATAGAAAATCAAGGAAAGGTATTCAAAATGAGCAGACATAAAAACGAAGACAGACGAGTTAACAGGGCAGTTCGCCACTATAATAAACTAATGGCGGAAGATGAGTTATGGCGCGGTCGTTTCATCCTGCAGCAAATTCAAAAAGACCGTGTAACCTACCCAGACGGAAGCGGCACTCAATACTACCGTTATCGTTTGTATGATAAACATACAGGCGAAATTGCGGAAAGTGATTGGAACTCTGGGTTTCAAATTACAGAATTGGGTACTTTGTTCTGGTGGGTCAACGAAGTGATTACCAAAGAATTTGATGTGTGGAAGCACGACAGAGAAGACCCCGAAAATCCTTACAATATCACGGTTGATTACCGCAAAGTCAGAGCTTTTTAAGGAGAAATTATGCGTTATATTCGTTATTGTTATAGCAACGGTTACGCTGGCTGCGATGAGTGTGGCGTAGAAGAATATGCCGATGAAGTGACTAACGACGAAATCGAAGATGATTTACAGGATGGTTTATATTCTTACGCCGAGCAATATGAGTATTGTGCCGAAGGTTACGACTGGAATACTGGTTGGGATGATGAAGCAGACCAAGAGTATTACTATGAGAACTGCGGCTATGAGTGGGAAGAAATCACGAAGGAAGAGTACGAAGAAGAATTGGGATTGAGCTAAAATTTGATTTTTAGCGTGAAATACGTTATAATATATATAGAAAATGACGGAAGGGCGTTTCCCACTACCGCATTGAAGAAGTGGGAATTTTATCGGGGTATGGCGTAACGGCAGCCGCATAGCACTTAAAATGCTAGGTCCATAGAGGCGTGAGGGTTCAAATCCCTCTACCCCGACCATATGGTGCCACTACCTTAGTGTGTGGGTTTGGCGACTACCCAAGGTGCGATTCTGCTCGTGCATTAAATATAAGTCGTACAGAGTGTTTGGACGGGATATCCACTGCTGGTCCACCAATTGGAAAATGCAGTAGACACTGGGCTTTGTGTATTTTGTAGTATTAGTACACTATGGTATATGTGCGGATATCGAGGCGTCGTAAATGTTCCATCGACGAGACAGCTCTGTTTTTTAATTTAGCGGGGCGATACATTAGCCAAGATGGCGTGCGAACTAATGTGCCCTATTGAGGCGCGCAACTGGTCACAACGGGTGACTGGGCACAACGCGAGGCGCTTATACCCGTGCAAGATTTTTGTTATCTCGGATGCGTTATGGGGAGCAGATGAAGAGGGGCGATAAGGTTGTGTTTTAGCGGTTATACCGCGTAATATATATGAGTCCTATGTGCAGCTGAGACGCGGGACTGAGAAAATGCACTTTTATATTGGTGTGTAACTCAGCGGTTTAAGAGTTCTTGCCTGATACGCAAGGGGTCGGTGGTTCGAATCCACCCGCACCAACCATACCGTCTTAGCCTAATTGGATAGACACCTCCCTACGAAGGAGTTATATGCGGGTTCGAATCCTGCAGGCGGTACCACGCGGGAAAACAAATTCCACAACAACAATGGCTGGTTGACTAACCTTAAAGTCGCTTA
>CANQOR010000053.1 GCA_947625535.1 uncultured Bacilli bacterium | reverse complement strand
TGGAAAGATTTTGTTAAAACTAAACCTGATACCGCAGTAGGTCTTAATGCAAAAATCGCAGAAAAACAAGTAGCTAATGATACTATCTGAACTGCACTTTATCGTGATTATGGACAATTTATTTACGAAGCACAATATGAGAATAGTGACGAGTTAGACTCTGAATCCTTATATAATCAAGCCATTGCATATTTTGAAACTTCTAAGCGGCCGAAAGCAAATTATAGCGTAGATATTATTGACGTTGCGGCTTTAGAGCGCATAGATATGCCACGGTTAACTGTTGGCAGTAAAATAAAAATCTGTCATCCAGAGGTTAAATATCTTTCTAAATCACAAGATTTATTAGTTATAGGGTTGTCTTATACTTTGCGTATGCCAGATAAAATTTCAGTCACCGTAGACACTGTGCAAAACTATAATTCTTTAGTAGAAAAAATGTTAAAAAGTATTAAATAAGGAGCCATTGTGAAATATATATTGACTAATACCAGTATTGAATTTGAAAATCATACTTTATATCAACTACAAGAAATTGATATGTGAGGTTTTAAGGGCAAAAAAGTTGGATACATAGACAATGATCAATTTTTATCTATGCCAAAAAATAAATTTAATATTGGCACAAATGCAAAAATTTATAATACACAATTTTGTGGACATATATATATAGGTAATAATAGTGTGATTAGCAATAGTATTATACGCGGTTCTATTAGTATAGGTGCAGATTGTATTATTAAAGATAGTATCTTATCTACTAAGATAGATAAAGTGGCTGCTTTTAGAAATAACACTCATATTAACGATCAAGATATTTTAGCTATCGGCATTTATACGCCTGAACTTTTTGAAGATGGACAATTCATTACAAAAATGCACAATGGGATTGCTTTAATTTTAACTGATCATTATTGCCGCGTGAATTGTAAAACAATGACGTATGAAGAGGCTTGAGATTATTTATGCGATGATGATAAATGACAACATTTGGCTATTACGAATTATAGAGATAGTCAAACAGTTTTCTTGCCTTCAACTAAAGAATGATTGCGAGAAGAATGCTATGCACAATTGCAACGCCTACAAATAAAAAAATAGAGCAGGGAACTTAATCTCTGCTCTTTATTATTTCTAAAATAACTTTTTAATTTCAGACCGTTGTAAACAATCTACACTATACTTACCTAGTAAAATAGCTTCTGCAACATCGTCATTTACGTTGATATCATACATAGTTTTCACCTTATCAATGGCTTGTTTCTTTTGTTCTACGCGAGTTTTGCCATTTATCATAAAGTGTGAACGTCATGTTTTGCTCAACACGGTTTCATGCGAAATATGGGCACTGTGTGTTGACACCAGTGATGACCCAAGTAGCATAGCCAAGGTTTTGAAGGTAAGAATATTATTTTGATATTGAATATCTTCAAATACTATTAAATCAGGTTCTCAAGCGGCAATAATAGTTTCTTCAAGCAATTTTCTATTATCACACATTCTATCTAGCGTTTCACCTGTAAAATGGAATAAATGATAGAATACCAACTTCTTATCATCGAACACTGACACGCCTACATTTTCCGTTGCATTATCAATCGCTACAATACGTTTGCCGCTTTTTTCTGGCACTTGTAAATTGCTTACTTCTGCGCTTAAACTGTTTTTACCTTCACAAATGGGGCATTTGAAATGAGCATTTCTAACAGATTTTAATGAAGCGTCAATATGATGTCCGTTTGAACATTCGAGAGAGAGAATAGTATTCATATTTTCATACTCTGCTATGTTCAAGCAATGAAGTCCCTTTGAGTCCAAAATATCTATAATTTCTTGCTCTGTTAGCCGCATAACTTAACCTCTACGTTCTTCCAAAATGGTAATAATGCGGTCAATATAAATTGGTACAGCGGGGTCAAGTTCTACCATATTAGCAAGTAACGCATTGCCTTCATGTAGCAATTCATATAGCTCTTTATCACAATAATCGGATAAGTTGCAATTACACTTGGAAAGAAATACTTTTGTATCCATAAGTCCTCCTAAAAGCCTAGTGATGCGCGAGTAGGTTTTTGATAGAAACGCATCATTTTAGCATAAATTTTTATCAATGCGCGCACATCTTCAATTGCGGAGTGTGCTTCATATTCAATACCGAAAAACTCAGCTAGCGTGGGTTGTTTGCAATTTTCAGTATCAATTTTGCCTTCTTTGTTTAGTTGGCGCGCCAACGTTAAAGTATCCACGATTTCCATTTCATTTGTCGCGAAATGGATTTTATATTTCTCACAACGAGCGGCAATGAAACTAAGGTCAAATGCTTTGCAATTATGTCCCACCACTTTAGCCGCGCCACATAATGTAAACCATTCTGCAAAATCCATCAACACTTGCATTTCTGTTCTACAGTTAGCTACTTTTGCATCAGTGATACCAGTGAGCTCCACTACCGCCGCAGGAATACGTTTATTAGGCTTTATGTATTCATGGAAAGAGTCAATTTCTTCATTAGTATCCGTATCATATACTATTGCGGCGATTTCCAAGATATAATCTCACTGGCGGCTAAATCCCGTTGTTTCGATATCTAAAAATACTGCTTTCATTATTTTATGTCCTTATAAAGTAAGTTTATATTTTTTCTAATGGAATCAAAATCCAGTTTATTCAAATTTAGTTCTTGATCGCCTCATTGTGCACTTAGCAATCTATGTTGTTCTTCCCATGCAGTGCTAGTAAGTAAGTACAACAAAAAATCAATATTCCTGTCTTTCCATTTGATTGAGGAATTTAATATATCTGCCCAATCAATACCTTGTCGCATACTAGTTCAGTAAGTAATGTATTCAATATAACTAATCTTTGGCACTGTACGAGTCCAGTTTTCAAGTTGCTCGAACACCCAAGAATATAACGACGTTGTGGGGTCGCCAGCGATAATCACACATTGTAGTTTATTTAACTTGAAGAGATGTATAATTTGAAAACAACGCAATAAATCTAAATCTAAGCCGTCGCCGCTTGAGTGATTTAAGGTAATACCTTTAATAGGAATAAAACCCAAATTGCTACTAGTATGTTCTCGCAACTTCAATAAAAAATTAACTATAACTCGTGAAGCGGCAACATTCGACCCATAATTATTGCGCCACTTAAATTTAGTTCCTGGGCTGAAATGCAACTCTAAAAATTTTTGCTGCACTTCTGGTTGAGAAAGTATTCTTGCTAGCGGAATTGAGTTCAAAAAAGCTACATTTTTCTCGCCTTTTAAGGTCTCCAGACACCATAATAAATCACAGTCGTTTGCACGCCAGAAGTAATCATCAACCACTAGCGTTTTCTTGTGATACTTCTTTGTGTTATGAAAGTCTTGTTGCCGCTTGAGAAGTTCACCATTGTGATAAAATGTAACTAAATTTGCATTTGCATAACTATCTCGCTGTTTTGTCTCATACAATAAATAATCAGGACGACAAGCGGCAACAACTTTACTAATACTGGAAACGCTATAATATTCTCAACCTTTGCCTAATAATACTGTTTTCTTACTATCTAATAGCGCGCGCTCTGGGTATGGTGTACGTTTGACTTCTTTAATTATATATATTCGGTCATATGCAAGTGTTAGATGCGTTGGTTCGGTGATAAAATTGATATGGTCGCCGCATTGCTGATGGTAAGATGACAACTTCATGGCAGTAATGTTGGGAATACTAGACCATTTATGATACCAATCTAAGTCTCAAATACTAATATCCATTATTTGCCTTTTGCCATTAAATAATCCAAGTTGCCATCTTTATCTAATACAATTTTCAATATCGAATCAAATCCAGTAGTTTTATATGTTTTTGGTACAAATACCGAACCTTTCAAAATACCTGTGACCGCTAAGAACGTTCCCTTTTCAAAGAAACTATCTTCCAAAATTACTTTATTACCTTCTTCATCTACATCAGAAATTGTATGAATAAACTGCGCGAATACTTGTTTCGGTAACTTCACATCAATCACACCTTCTACACCTGCTAATGTAAATGTACCCTTCGTCTTATCTTTGTCTATCACTGCACCAACAATGGTGGATAATTTATATCTAGGCACTGCTTTTCCCTTAATCATCCAGAAGCCGTCAAAGTCATTTTCAACAAGGTTGGGGATTGGTGTGATAGGAATAGGGAACTGTGTGGCTGCTTTAGTTAATGGATGCCCACTGTGATAGAAACTTAAACTATCCAATTCCCATTTTAATATATCGCCACTTGCATATTTATCATACTCTGCTTGAAACAGGCGGCGATTTAGCTCGGTTAATAATTCGTCATGATGCGCTTTGATGTATGCGCGTGGTTTGTCCATTTCTCTATTATATATAGCATCCCAATACTTGTCGTTAATAACATAAGTCGGGATACCTTCAATTTCAATGGTCTTTACTTTCGTTAAATCAAAGTTCTCGCTATAAAACGCATATCCATTTTCATCCAAGATATAATTACCCATATATCGCATGGTACGAATATACTTCGTGAAATTATATACCTTAACCGCAAATGATAACTCTTCTGGTATCATACCTTGTTTAATTAGCATTTGGAAATTCATTAAATTTAACCGTTGCTTTTGGTCTGCCACGGACATAATAAAATCTTTCAAAATTTCTGCTCGTGGTTTATTTTCCAATCTATCAAATGCGCCAGCTTTAATTAAATTCACAACACGGTCTTTGCTAATCAACTTCTTGCCATCGTGTGTTGTCATTTTACGAATGAAATCTTCCAACGATGTATAAGGACGATTAAGGATAATTTCGTTAATTATATTTTCGCCAACTCTTGAAATGCCACGAATACCAAACATGATACAATTATGGTCTACATCTGGAGTAAAGCCGAATCGTGCGGTGTTAATATCTGGCAATTCGATATCAATATAGGATTTGAACTTACTAATTGCGCTTGCCATTTTACCATATTGAACCTTATTCTGTTCGCGCTTGTCATCATCATCAGTAAGTTCAATAATTCCAGTATCGACTAAGTTATAATAATCTTCTTCATTAATTGCGCCCGCGTCCACTGACAAACATGCACATTTCCAATAGATGGAAGGGTAGAAGAAGGAGAGATTCATTTCCTGGAGGGCAATGTAGGAGTATGCAGTTGTATGTATATCGGAGAAGCTGTAACCTGCTTGGCGGAGTACTTGCACATTCCACACGTAATCAAGTAATGCCATGGAAGTGCCACGTTCCAATCCCTTATTGTAGAACAATTCTTTACCCTGTTGTAACACATCCCTTTTCTTTTTCCTTAATACCCTCGGTTTCCCGATATTTATAAGGGGAGTAGACTATACCTTCAACCCAATGGGTGCCTCTTGGTAGTCGTTGAGAGCTTGTCTAAATTAGACCTATCTCTGCGGATTGCCCAATCTTAAATCTTATTACTATACCAAAATGACTAGTTTTGCCACTTATCTATCACTAAATAAGTTTAGTAATTTAAGCTCTAAGGGTTTTCCCGCATATTCGAGGTTATCCTATTATATTACTATAATACGAGCCTATAAATATCATATTTTCTGGTTAAATATAAATCTCGTTTATCTTCATATAAACAACGTGCGATTAACGCCGCGTTTTGTGTACCAAATACTAAATAGTAAATATGATTACTTTCATTATATGTAATTTGGGGATAACTCAATAATTGTATATGAGTTTTAAGATATTCATATATAAAACTCAAGATGGTATAGTGTCCGCAAAAACCTAGCTTACCATCACTAAATCCAATACCATCCCCATCGAAATATCCTCTAATAAAATGAGGCATTAATGCTTCTGGGATACCACTAATTGTAAATTCTGTCTGTGCTAAAGATTTACGAGGTACACAACCATGGCTTATCAAATCTTCGCATATTTTTGTAGCATGAATATTAATTTGTACACGCGGTTTTTCATCTTTAGCATGGGTTGTATAAATAGTTGAAACAATACCACTATAACGTAAGAAGGTTTGTAACAAATATCCATCTCCTTCTGTTATTGTTAAACTTAATACTTTTCTATTTCTAGTTGCTGTTGTTTCATCTACAATACTACCATCTGCGAAAATAAAACCTAAAAAATATGCTTTATCTGGTGTGTCAATGGTCTGGAAGTATTTACAATCTGAGTTTTGTCCACAAAAGTGTCCTCGATTATTCACGCCATATTTATCTAAATATTTACGGCATGTGGCTTCAGATGTATTACATAACATTGCAATTTTATAATTTGGCACCTTCGCCTCTTCATAAAGTTGTCGTAATAATTCTGCGTTATTTGGGTCTTTGTAGTCAATATAATGATTTGTAATAATTTTATGATATTTTTTACTATTTAATACTTCATCAATAAACGTTGGATCTAAACCATACTCTAATAAAATTTGCATACTTTTATTAGGATATTTGTTAAGCAACTGCTTTTCTCAGGATGTTTGCTTCTCCAATAGTAAAGTCAGCAATGTGTTCATCCATACTCAACAACATCATAGTCTCTTGTGATGCGGCTACGCCATACACAGGCAATAAATATTTTTCCAGCAATTTCATTTCATCAGGCGTTAATCCCGCTTGTCGCATTTCTTGGTACCATAACCCAATGTCTTTTTTATATTTGGCATACGTTTCTAGTGGCAATTCCCCACCATCTTCTGCCATAAGTCTCATGACACTATTACCAGTGAGTAACTCCAATAAATTATGTGGGTGAATTAATGCTACTGCTTGGCTACCTTGTTGTGTATCAAATTGGAAACATGAAGGAATTTCTCGATTATATAAACTTTCCCACATCTCCTTATTATCATAATTGATAACGTCAGGGTGGATATATTTATCATAAGTTGCACGCAAACTACCCTGCCATGCAATAACATCATCCTCTAATAATAGATTGAGACATGTACGGATTTTGTCGAGTGCCTGTACGGTCAAATAGTCATACTTTACTCCTCCCATTTGTTCCGTATCTTCCAGATCCCAGGCAGTTACGATAATTCCCTTACTGGTTTTCATCATTGCATTATTTTTCCATGTAGGTTCATTTAATGCAAGGACACCGCTTGCGTGGCAACCCAATCGAGTAACCAAACCTTCGATACGAGATGCAACCTTCCATAACATTGGATACTTCTGCATTTCCTCTTGGAAGGCTTTAATGGGAGTGTGTTCTGCATCACCAATGTTACACTGTTCCAATGTCCAGTCAAAACCACGGACATTTGGAATCATGGCAGTGATATATGATACTATATCATCATCAATTTCTAAGCCACGTGCTGCAGTATTTAACGCAGACTTACTACCTTCAGTACCGAACGTGCAAATATGAATCATATCACCACCGATACTTTGGAAGTACTCTTGTACCTTATTAAATACTTTCACTCGCTTATTTGCCTCGGAATCAACGTCAATATCAGGAAGGCCAGGCCTCTCTTTATGAAGGAAGCGCCAGAAGGGTAGTGCCACAGGTTGTTCCAATGGATTAATCTGTGTGATACC
>CANQOR010000052.1 GCA_947625535.1 uncultured Bacilli bacterium | reverse complement strand
CTTTATAGCTTGCCGAGATGATATTCCCCATCGTCTCACCGAGGTCTGCGCCGACCGCGTCGAGATACAGTTCCGGGGCGTCAAGGCCTAAATCCTTGAAGAACACGCCGTTGAGGTTGTAGTCATAATTCTGCCCGGTGTGGACCAAAATCATATCGAAATATTTGCGGCACTTCTTGATGACCGCGGCGAGTCGGATGATCTCCGGCCGCGTGCCGACGATTATCATCAGCTTGATTTTGCCGTTTTCTTTCCATGCTGGATAAGTCATGATGTTCCTCCATCTTACAGACTCATGCCATTTTCAATAACTGAATCAGCTTCGATTTCAATATCGTTTCCAACAGATACATTGCTCCCAATCTTCACTCTTTTGCCGACTTTTGCATTTGTCCGAATAACGGAATTGGTATAAATTAAGGCAAAGTCCTCTACCATCGAATCATGATGAATTTCAACACCAGGATTAAGAATCACTCCGTTACCAACTTTTGAACCATTCTGAACACACACATTATTCAGAAAAATGCAACCCTGCCCGACCGCCGAAAATGGACTGATATAAACATTTTCAGCAATAATATTCGGGAATTGAAAGCCTATCATTTCAGCTTCATGATATATTCCTTCTCTAAGACTGTTGTTGCCTATTGCTACAGCAAGCAGCTTATACTCCGCAAAAAGTGACGCCAAATCTGTTATATGTCCAACAACTTTTACTCCGCAAATTCCTGTGCCGACCTCATATCCGTCATCGACAAACGAACACTCATATTCTTTTACTGCGTGATCAGAAACAACACGTCCGAAACCGCCAGCCCCGACGATTAAAAGTTTTTCATTCATGTTTGACACCATTCAATTCATCTCTTACATAATCCGTTGTCAAAAGTTTATCAACTACTCCATCAACATCGAGGCGATTTGTGTTGTGGCTCGTATAGCTTTCTTCCGCCTCGGTCATAACTTGTCCTTTAACGAAATATTTATCATAGTTGAGATCGCGGTTATCGGCAGCGACGCGGAAATACTGTCCCATATCCTCGGAGCGGAGCCGTTCTTCGCGTGTCATAAGCGTCTCGTACAGCTTCTCGCCGTGGCGGGTGCCGATGATGTTCGTCCCCGTATCGCCGAACAGCTTCTGCACTGCTTTTGCGAGGTCGCCGATAGTCGAAGCATCGGCTTTCTGGATAAACAGGTCGCCGGGATTAGCGTGATTAAAAGCAAAGCGGACAAGTTCCACTGCCTCATCGAGATTCATCAAGAATCTGGTCATATTGGGATCTGTGATGGTGATAGGGTCGCCTGATTTAATCTGTTCAACAAATCTTGGAATAACTGAGCCGCGGCTGCACATGACGTTGCCGTAGCGGGTGCAGCAAATGACTGTCCCACCGCGTTCTGCCGCAACGCGAGCGTTGGCAAAAATGACATGTTCCATCATCGCCTTGGAAATTCCCATCGCGTTTATAGGGTACGCCGCCTTATCGGTGGACAGGCAGACCACACGCTTGACGCCAGCTTCGAGTGCAGCGTGGAGTACGTTGTCAGTTCCGATTACGTTAGTACGGACAGCCTCCATAGGGAAAAATTCACAAGACGGCACCTGCTTCAGTGCGGCGGCATGGAATATGTAATCGACCCCCGGCATGGCGTCGCGCACCGACTCGATGTTGCGCACGTCGCCGATGTAAAACTTGACTTTGCCCGCGTGCTCCGGGTACTTCGCCTGCAAATCATGTCGCATATCGTCCTGCTTTTTCTCGTCACGGGAGAAAATGCGAATCTCACCGATGTCGGTGGAAAGAAAATGTTTTAAGACGGTGGAACCGAACGAGCCTGTTCCGCCCGTGATCATTAGGGTCGCGTTGTTGAATTCGGACATATCAACCTTCACCTTTGCTTTGATATAAATCTATGTATTCCTTGAACCGTTCATTTTGATCGAATTGCCTTGCTCGGCGCAGGCAGTTTTCCACGGTGAACGGCTTTTCTTCGGCTATCCGAGTGATTTCCGCTTCCAGCGCATCTATATCGTCACAATCCACAACCGCACCACAGGTTGCATCCGGTATCTCCGGGCTTCCGCCTGTTCGGAAGGTAAGCACCGGCGTGCCGCAAGCTATGGCTTCCATATTGACGGTCGGATAGTTCTCCTCGCGCGTCGGATTCACAAACAAGTCTGCCGCGGTATAAATCTCAGCGAGTTCTTTTTGATTTTGTGTCCTATGAACAGAAATGATATTATCGGGCAGCTGCTTGTCCACGTTATCGTTCGTCCCGACAAGCAAGATCTGATATTTCGCGGGATCAAGTCGTTTTGACAGCTCGACAAACACATCCAAGCCCTTGCGTGCGCCCCAACTATCGGCAACTCCGAGAAGCATATATTTCTCCCCTATCCCATACTTCTGCCGAAAGTCGCTTTCGCTAGGTTTGAATACAGACAAGTCGATGCCGTTGTTGATAACTTTTACGGGATAATCTTTCAGAAATGATTCTTTTACCAAATCCGCAAGCCACTGAGACGGCGTTACGATTGTCATATCCTCAACGCCGTTAAACCATTCTTTTTTGAGCACCCACATCTTTGCGGTTATATCAACTTGTGCCTGTGGGTAGCTCTCTTTCGGATACGGACAATTCCCGCAGCCTGTTTTCCACTTATTGCATTGTGCCATGGTAAAGTATGGACATCTTCCTGTGAAAGGCCAACAGTCGTGGAGAGTCCAAATCACTCGAACGTGGTGCTTTTTAACATAACGAAATAGCATCGGTATGTTGATGTAGCAATTATGTAAATTATGTAAATGTATAATACTTGGCTTTAATTTTTCAAGCTTGTGCAAAAAACGTAACGTTGTGATTGTTGCAAAGCAACCGTTATAGCCTGTGATTCTTCCTAATATCTGATTAAGTTTTGAAAAGATAAAGCTGCTTATTACAATGTCCCGTTTAATAATCGGACCGCTTATTCTGCCGGCTGGATAGGCTTGATAAGCTGTATAACCGTCCTGCTCTCCCAGTGACGATATGCCTCTCATTATATTTCCGGTACTGCTACAATTCCCCAAATTTATTGAAACAAGAACACGCATATAGTATCCTTTCTTTTTATGGTCTAAATTGGTCACATTTAAAAGTTTCCAAATACTCGTCTAATTTGTCAAGAATATCGGTATCTATTTTATAGTCGAATTTTCTTGCAAACCAGCAATCGTGATTGATTAACTTTTCATATTCATTTATGGTAAATATATAAGGATGAACTGTCGCAGGCTTGTCATCGTCAAAAAAATATGCCCAAGTTTTGCAGGACTGTGCAACCGTGTCAGGAGTATTCAAATGCACATATTCGTTCGATTCAGAACGCATTGTGATAGTTTGAAAAAAGGTTTCTTCCGGCGTCCAAGTATCCAGCAGGTCGTTGATATATTTAGAATCAGAATTATACTCATTCAAAATATATTTTATAGTTACATCCGGCAATATCCACCAAGCAGAACCGCCGTATAGTTTGATACAAGCTTTTTTGAGTTTATAGTAATTTGAGATATGCGTTATATCGACTAATTTTTCATAAGAATAAGCTATCCCTTTTAACATAAGCCAAAGAAAACTTCCTCTTTTTGTGACTCTTTTAGTCCACTGTAAAAAGGGCAGGAACTTTTTTGTATACCCAAATTTATGATATATCCAATTATGCCTGCTATATGGAGTACAGTCGATATACGGAGTTGGGTAAGCGCTCCGAAGTTGCTCATTGATATACCAAATTGGTTTTGTCAAATAGTCCTGTCCGGAAAGTAAGCAATAATACTGAAATCTAATTTCTTCCTTATTCTCTATTTCAATCGCTTTATTTATCAAAATCATAGTCACATCAACAAGACTACGACTATCTAACTCTCCATGAATTCTTTTTTCGCAAATGTACGCTCCCGCATCGCTTAAATTCTCAATTTGCTGTTGGCTTAATTCATATAAAGAATCAATATGGACAAAAACTCTTGTATCTTCCGAAACACATTTTTGAATCAAGCGTATTACCTGTTCAATATTTTTATGACACATAATCATTATAGCGTTCATTTGCGCATCCCTCATAATCAAACAAACTTATAGTATTGATAAAATCGTGTGATATTCTCGGAATGATTCCCACAGTGGATTAGTAAAGAAACTATAATATCTCAAAATATATATAGTAAAAATCAACATCGGAAAAGCATATTTATTCACAGCATCAAATATCCGGTTTTTGTAGTTTAACGAGGCATTGCTTTGATGCATTATCATCGGGATTGATATAATGGAGAACATATCAAAATACATTTGTAAGCGACCAATCATACTAATGCGAAATGCAAGAATTGAAAACATATAGCCTATTATAGCAAGTTTAGAAAACGCCAATGTAGTCCCGCTCAGCCGTGGAATATTAATTGCTATATAAATCAAATAGATAGCAGATAGTAGTGTTGCTCTGATTGTATTGCTACCTAATGTTGTGTAATATTCATAATTAGGATTATCAAAAAGGTCTAATCCGAATTGCAATAAATTATCAAAAAGATTCACAGAAAAAGTGATAACAAGTAAGCAAACTATAAATGTAACGATCTGCGCTCTGCTTATTTTTTTGTCATTTGCAATTATATAAAACGGAATTAAGATGATGGCAGTGATATGGCACATTGCTGCCAAAGCAACAAATATCAGATACGGAATCAATTTATGTTTCAGTGAAAAATATATTGCTATTATAAAAAACGAGAGCGCCAATGTTTGACGAATAGTAGACAGAGACATTAAAAACAGATATGGATTAAGGCAGTAAATTAAAACAGATAAACCCCAGTATCTTTCATCAACAAAATGCTTTATTAAGTAGTAAACTGAAACAATGGCAAACACAGATGTGATTGTAATAAAAGAATAATAATTGGGGCATATCCTTACTATTAACTGGAATAACGGTTCCTTCATAGCTGTAGTTCCGCCAGAACGAATTGCTATAAATTGCCTAAAATAATGCATATAGTCATTTCCGAAATCATAACGCAAAATGGCAAATGCTAATAGAATTCCAAATGAGAATACAAGCCATATTTTTTTATTCTTCTTTAATGAAGCAATAATAGTTGACAGTAGTAAAGTAATATGAACCATGTGTTTTCATCCTTCAATAATTTGTTGAGCAATACTACTTGCCATCAAATGAGCTTTTGCATAAATCTTAAATTTATTGTATCTTTCAAAGTTATCATGACACTCTAATGCATTTTGAATCGCAGTTCTGATAGCATCTATGTGATTTCCATTATCGTTAATGCAGAACATCAAATCACGATATATTTCAGGCATGCCTTTAAGAAAATGCGCAACAACAGGTGAGCCGGAAGCAAGGTACTCGAGATTCTTTGAGGGAAAAGAATATTTTGCAAAATCTTCGTCGTTGGATCGTGGGTTAATAAGAACATCCGCTTTCAGTTGCCACATCCGGCTCTCGTTCGGAGAAACTTGTCCTAAAGCTTTAATTCTCGAATCTTGCTTGGCTTGTTTTTTTACGTATTCATCAATATCCCCACTTCCGCAAAGAACCAATCTATAATTTGGATCGTTGAGAGTTATAAATGCGTCAACTAAGTCTTTTACTCCAAATTTTTCATACATTTTTCCGGTATAGACAATATATTTCTTATCCGATTCTAATACTATTGACTTCTTTTGTTCCTCATTTTTTTCAAAAATATCATCATCAAGCAGTCCCTCGGAAACAATAACTCTTTTTCCCAATGTATCGAACATTTCTTTCATAGCTGGTGCAAAAAACATATATGTATCCACATATTTGCACAGTTCATAAAAATGTTTTACATCATATTTTTTTGCCAACTTATATGCTAAGGACACCTCCTTATTTAAATTCAAATATTGGGGAAGATCTGGGACAATCAGACATATCCTAATGCCACTATCTTTCTTTTTGGCAGTGACAGCTGCCTCTAAAAACGGAGTATGAGCCGAATAAACTATTATATTTTTAATTTTGCAATTATCGCTTTTTATAAATTGGCGAAGTTTATTCTTTAGTACGGCCGCTCTTGATATGTTGCGAACTCCCCAGACATTGTTAAAAGAAACATATTCAATATCTGAATTAAATTTTAGAGAATGAAAGGTAAATAATTTATTTCCAATTGGATAACTGCCAATAAAGGGTGCTGATAAAATCTTTAGATTTGCGTTCCCTTTCAATCCTCCTATCAAGCGCCCTTGAACATTATTTGCCGAAAATTCGGCTGGTGTTTTTTGATTAGAACATATTATTTTTTCGTACTCTTTTTCAAAATAGCCACATAAAAATAGATTTGATATTCCCTTTTGCATATCGAGGATATTTGCCTCCCACTGTCTATATAAACCTTACAATAAATATTTATTTCCTAAATAATTGCCGCAATCTAAAAATTATATATCTCTTTTTTCTGCCCTTTTCTCAGCAAATTCGCGTTCCAACTTCGCGGTGCTGATCATATAGCCGTGCTTCCGAAACAGATATGCAAGCCCCATAATATGCTCAAAATTGTGTTTGCTGAACAGCTTTTTTCGGGACAGGCGCTGCCATTCGTGTATAATTTCCGCATCATAACAGTATTGGACGCTGTAGCCGGCTTTCTGACAGCGAATACAGTAATCCACATCCTCCGGCGCGTAGAAAATTTTTTCGTCGAGCAAGCCGATTTCTGTAGGCAGTTCTTTTCGCATCATCCAACAGGCTGACATCAGATATCCGACGGAGACACAGCCGTGTCCCTCATCCGAAATAGAGCCTTCCATACGTACGCCCTTTTCGCGGAGCGCTTTTATTGGCAAAACTTTGAACAGCTTTTCTGTCAGCGTGGGCAGATTCCGACCGGAATGTTGATAGACGGAATTTTTGTCTTTCATGCGCGGACCGATGATCCCGATAGTATGATCGGTCTCAAGAGCTTTTGTCAATGTCAAAATCGCTTCGGTATTAACAACGGTATCCGAATCAAGAATGCAAATATAATCTACATCACCGTCTAATAGACTTTTTAGACCGATATTTCGGCTGATTGTCGTTCCGTAATTTTTATCAAGTTTATGTACTTCGCAGATGAATCCACTTTTGTTTTTGTATTCGGAAACAGCTATGTCGATTTGTTCTACCGTCCGATCCGTGGAACCATTATTAATGACGACGATTCTTCCGCACAGTCTACTGCTTTCCAAGGAAAAAATGGATGATAAACAATTATATATGCAGTTTTCGGAATTCCACGTAAGGATGACAAAACCGATTTTCGTCACGATAACGTTCTCCACTTCATTGAATTAATCTTATATTCAAAGTAATCGCTCACTGGAACTTCACACCCCACTCTTCCTCAAAACCGCCGCAACAGTTGCGAATATTATCTTAACATCCAACCACAGTGACCGATTTTGCACATAATACAGCTCCATCTGCTGACGTTTTCCGTCCTCGTATGTTGCATCGTTCCGCGCATATGCCTGCCAGTAGCCTGTCAAACCCGGTTTGACTGAAAGAAGCAGTTCCTGCTGTTCGGGCGTGTAGTTCTCGATGAGCTCCTCTTCCAAAATCGGACGTGGACCAACTAACCGGAGGTCATTTTTTATCAAGATATTATAGGGGATTTGCATTACCTCATCGAGACTTAATTGCCTGATTC
>CANQOR010000051.1 GCA_947625535.1 uncultured Bacilli bacterium | reverse complement strand
AGCTCTCAACCCCTTATAAACAAAGGGATTGGGAGTTTTTACCTTTTAAAAACTGTCAAAGTCGGGATTATACCATAATTCTTATAAACTATTCTTATATTATGATATAATGTTTATGGTGATCATATGTTAATTAGAATAATCTTACTAGCTGTTTTAATATTAATAAATGGCCTTTTATCAGCTAGTGAAATAGCTTATCTATCTTTAGATAAATATACTTTAAATCGTAAAAGAGATAAAAAATCTAAAAAAATAGCTCAAATGCTTGAAGATGAAAGTAAATTTTTATCAACTATTCAAATAGGTATAACTTTAGCTGGTTTCTTGGCTAGTGCCTTTGCTTCTGAAACATTTACCGATATCTTAATTGAAGATTATGGTCTTTATTTTGTCAGTGAAGCTTTTACTGAAAACGTTTTAATGATTCTTATAACTTTAATATTATCTTATATAACTTTAGTATGTGGTGAATTAGTACCTAAAAAAATAGGTCGTTCCAATCCCAATAAAGTTGCTAATCTTACTGTAAATGCTATTAGTTTAATATCTAAAATATTCTATCCTTTAATTATATTATTAACTATTTCTACTGACTTCATTTGTAAAATATTAAATATTAAAGAAAGAGATGACTCTTTAACAGAAAAAGATATTAAACGAATGATTATCACTGGTAATAAAGAAGGTATAGTCGAAGAAAAAGAAAAAGAATATATTTTAAATATTTTTGAATTTAATGATAAAAAAGCCCTTAAAATAATGACTCCTAAAGATCAAGTTGTCTGTTTAAATATAAATGATACTAAAGATACGATAATTAAGAAAATTAAAAAATCTCATTTTACAAGATTTCCTGTCTTAAACGAAAATAATGTTGTTGGTTATATAAACATTAAAGATTTTATTTATATTCATCAATCTAAAAAAGAATTAAAAATAAAAGATATATTACATAAAGGTTTAACTTTTGATAAAAATGAAAAAATAGATGACATCTTCCGTATTATGCAAGAAGAACATGAAACATTTTCTATTATTACTGATAATAATGAATTTATTGGTATTCTAACTATGGAAGATGCTATTGAAGAAATAGTTGGTAATATTGAAGATGAATATAGTACTATTTAATTAAAAAAAATTGTTAGTCATCTAACAATTTTTTCATTTTCTCTTTTTATCCATTCCATAATAAGTTCAACTATATAATTTTGTTCATTAATTGTTAATTCCTTACCCTTTTTAATATGATGCCATTTTTCTAAACACCCACGGCAACAAGTTGCTGTTGCATGTTGTGCTATAAAAACAGGATGATTCTTCATCGGTGTTTGTGCTCCATCATTTTCTGGATAAGCCATTGCTAACTTCTTCTTTACAAAATCTCTAGCATGTTCTTTTATTACTTCATATCCTTTACTATTTAAATAAGCTAATTCTTTTTTACGAAGATGAAAACTACTTCTAAATTTGGAATGACTTAAATCACTTAGTTTATCATCAATTATCTTCTTAGCTTTATCATTCATTTTTAGTTCCTATATCTTGAGTAAATCTAAGTAAATATCCATCTGGATCCATTACTAAAAATTCTCTATTACCTAATAATTTATCATCTTCACGATACCAATTTTCTTCCATAGGAAAATCAATTTTATACCCTTTACTTTGTAAATCAAGATATATTTTATCGACATCATTTACTTCTAATTGAAAATTAATTCCTCTTCCAAAAGGATATTCTAATTTACCTACTTGCCATTTATCATCATCTTTAATCTCCTG
The DNA here is from genome assembly GCA_947625535.1 of uncultured Bacilli bacterium. Lineage (GTDB taxonomy): Bacteria > Bacillota_I > Bacilli_A > RF39 > UBA660 > Coprovivens. The sequence continues at coordinate 6,119 of CANQOR010000051.1, read as the reverse complement.
TAACATAAATTGAATATCATCTAAAGATATAAAAACAAAAGCATCTTCTTTTCTTTCATATTCTATTTTAAAACCACATGTCTTATAAAAAGTTAATGACTTTTCTAAATTAGTAACTGATAATTCCGGAATATTTTTATTAAAAATCATTTATTATAGTTCTTTCTTCCAAAGACCATGTTTATTACAATATTCGTAAATAGTCATACCCTTTTCATAATCAAAAGATGCTTCTGCTACTTCTCCTGGTTTTAAATTATATTTAACTACTGAGTCTTTGTACTCTGCAGCAATAAAAGTAATATAGTGTTCTTCCTCCATTGGATGAGCAACTTCCCCTACTTTAACATTGACAATATCTCCATCAATTTCACAGTATGGGACATGTTTTTCAACTGCTGCATCCACTGTATTGGCTTTAACTTCCTTCATTGGTTCCCCACAACATACAACTGTACAATTTTCTTCTAACATTTCAATAAGTGTTCCACACTTAGCACATCTAAATAATTTCATTTTTCATTCCTCCACCTTTATTTTATCATAAAAAAAGTCCAGATTAAATATCTGAACTATCTTTTATATCAATCGGATTAACATGTATAACCGTAAGATAAATTTCTGGTACTTCCTTATCAATCTCTTTTTCTAAATCATTAGCAATTTTATGACTATCAAAAGTAGATAATGTTCCATCTACAAATATTGAAAAACTAACTTGATATAAATAACCTACTGGTGTAGCATTAAAATGATTAATCTTAACTATTTCATTATGTTTACTTATTATTTTCATTACTTTATCTTTCGTTTCATTAGATATCGTTTTATCCATTAAGACATCATAACTATCTATAAATATTTTAACTCCTGTATAAATAATCCATAAAGATATTAAAATACCTACAAGACCATCTATTAAATAATAACCAAATAAAGCACAAAGTGCTGATACTAAGTTAAATGAAGTTAATATAACATCATTACGATGATCTTTGCTATTAGCTTCTACTAATAAATTATTATACTTTTTACCTACTTTACTCGTATAAAAATATAATAATATTTTTATAATAATTGTTACTATACAAACTATAACTAACCATTTAGTAAAAACAAATTCTTCATTAAAAAATAAAGATTTAACTGAATCAATAAATATTTTTAATCCTAAAAACATCATCGTTAAACTTATTAACATTGAATAAATATATTCAGCTTTACCATGTCCTAAATTATGATCTTCATCAGCAGCTTTACTAGCTACTTTATTACCAATATAAGTCATTATTGAACTAAGTACATCTGAAGCACTATTTAAAGCATCAGCTAACATAGCTTGACTCATAGAAAATAAACCAACAATGATTTTTATTATAAACAAAAATATATTTCCAACAATTCCTAACACACTAGCTTGTTTGGCCGCTTTAAAACGATCCATCTAATCACCCCTTAGGTTTTCTAATTATATCACATTTTAACCAAGTGCAACATCTAAAATCATCATTATTATAAAACCTATTAAAAAACCTATTACATTTAATTTATTTTCTTCTGTTGATTCTGGTACTAATTCAATTATTACAACATAAATCATAGCTCCTGCTGCAAATGCTAATAAATATGGTAATATAACACCAACTACTTTAGAAAACATCAAAGTAACAACTGCTCCTAATAATTCAAATACTGCTGATATAATACCATATATAAAAGCTTTAAACTTAGTTTCTCCTCTATTTTTAATTGGTAAAGAAACTATTAAACCTTCTGGTATATTTTGAATACCTATCCCAATAGATAATGCATAACAAGTAGCTAAACTTACATTATGATAAAGTAAAAAACTTGCAAAAATAATTCCTACAGCACATCCTTCGGGAATATTATGAATTGTTATAGCTAACATCATTTTATCTAAAGAAGCACTTTCATTTATCTTTTTCTTTTTTAAAAAATAATCAATAAAAAAGAAAAATAATATTCCTATAGTAAGTCCTATACTTGCTGGTAACCAAGTAAGACCTTTACTCATTTCTATAGCTGGTATTATAAGTGACCATACTGAAGCTGCAATCATTACTCCTGCAGCAAATCCTAATATTAATATTTCAACTTTTCTAGATATTTTATTTTTAACAAAAAAGACCATTAAAGAACCAAATGTTGTTCCTATAAAAGGAATTAATAAACCAATTAATACTTTCATACTTATCACCTACACTAATATAATGTATGAAGTATTATTTTATTTTGTTATCAAATAAAAAGTAGATTATTCATCTACTATATTATTATTTTCATCAAACTTAATATTAATTACTTTACGACTAGCTAAATAATCACACATATGTACAAATTTTTGTTCTGGACTCTTAGGTATAGGTAATATAACATCACTATAATTACTAGTATTAAACTTACCCATATGACTACTTATGCAATCACAAACAAACTTAATATCATCTTCATTAATCTTTAATTCACTTTTATATTTTTTTAAAAATTCACAAGCTACTAAAGGATGATCAAATAACGTATATTGACTTTCTTCTTCACCCTTTTTAACACTATCATGTAATACTAAAGCCATAATAATTAAATCTTTAACTCTTTGAGGAAATTTATATATACCATAAAGTTCTACTGCCATTCTAACAGCTACTTTAGTATGTCTTACTAATCCACCTTCACCTTGTGTATATAAAGGATGATATTTGCCAGTAGAAGACGCTGGTATTTTAAAAAAATAATCAGGAATTTTATCGATCATAATAGCTAAAGATTCTCTTATATCTTCATCAACTATATAACTAAGTTCTATTTTAAATACATCTCTTTTATTCATACTATCACCAAATATATTATACCATACTTTTATCTTCCGAAGATTTATAAGTTAATTTCATATCTTTATAATCTACTCCTTCTTCCCTAAATTTAACTACATTAAAAACAATTTGTTCTAACATATTTTTAGTTATATGATATTTTTCTAAATCTTCAATTGGTAATATATACCCATCTTCTCCTTCATCTTTATCATAATACTTAAACTTATCTATATTACTTAAATAATAATTTAAAGCTTCTACTTCATCTAAATCTTCACTTAATAAATATAAATATATTTCATTATAAAAATAATAAAGACCTTCTCCTAATAACATTAAAACTATTATAATAATTTTCATAATTACATGAATATCTATATTAAGGGTAACTACACTACCAATAATACCTGCTAACATAGCTAAAAACCTTTTAGCATATATTTTAAAACTATCTTTAGCAATTACTGAATAAGCATAATCTATTCCCTCATTAGCTTGTTTTATCATTCTAAGACGATAAAAATTTAAATTATGTAATGTATATTTTTCATGTACTTCACGACCATCACCATAAGAAATAATCATTTCATTTTCATTAACTTTTATATCTGTAACATAGTATTTAGATTCTTCCTCATTTTTAGAAATATCTATCATAATATCAACTCAATTTCATCTTTAATTTTAATGTTTCTTCAGTTATATGACGTTCTTCATCACAAACATCAGGTGTAATAGATGAAGCTAATTTACTTACTAATCTAGGTTCATAAACTTCTTCAATATCTGATAAAGTAAGTAAATACCAATCTTCTTCCTTACCATTACTTGGATTAGTAATTTTTATATTAAATTTATCTTTATGAGCTAAAAATTCTTCTGCTGTTAATATAACATTTATATTATTACGTGCCATATGTTCTACATCACTTTGTGTTCTTTGATAACATACTGAACCAACAGCTACTAACATAATTATTAAAACTTTCAAAAAATCTGGCATATCTATTGCTGTTGTTAAATAAACTGAAGCTAAAGCCATAATTGCTTCCATTAACTTTTTTAATGTTGCTTTCTTAGCTACATCAAATTCTCTTTTAGTAAATTCATCTTTATATTCAAAAAATTGTTTTTCCATATTCATAAAAGTTTCATTTAAACTAGGTATTGTAAATAACTTACTTTCCTCATGACCATCAGCATAATAAATAATATAATCACTTGTTCCTTCTTTTAAAGCAACCTTTGTAATAAAATTCTTTTTATCTTCTTCCTTAGATGTTAAATCTATCATATAAATCCTCTTTTCAAGTAGTATATTTTATATTTAATAAAATGAAAAAGCAAGTATTATATACTTACTTTTCTGATTTTAATACAGCTAAGAAAGCTTCTTGTGGTACTTCAACTTTTCCCACCATTTTCATTCTTTTCTTACCTTCTTTTTGTTTCTCTAATAATTTCTTCTTACGAGATATATCTCCCCCATAGCATTTAGCTAAAACATTCTTTCTCATGGCACTAATGTTTTCTCTAGCAATAACTTTACTACCTACACTAGCTTGTAAAGGAACTTGAAATAATTGACGAGGTATAATTTCTTTTAAACTTTCAACTGCTTTCTTACCTCTTGCATACGCATAGTCTTTATGAACAATAACACTTAATGCATCAACTATGTCTCCATTAATTAAAATATCCATTTTAACTAAAAGAGATGGTTTATATCCACATAATTCATAATCAAAAGAAGCATATCCCTTTGTCATACTCTTTAATTTATCAAAGAAATCATAAACTATTTCAGCTAAAGGTATTTCATAATGAATATTAACTCTTGTTGGATCTATATATTCCATATTTTTATAAATTCCTCTTTTATCCTGACATAATTCCATAATTGGACCTATATATTCACTAGGTACAAATATATTAGTTCTAATATAAGGTTCTCTTATTTCTTTTATAAGACCCCTTTCAGGCATTTTACTAGGACTATCAATTAATTCTGTACTACCATTAGTTAAATCAACTTCATATATAACAGATGGACTAGTAGCAATAACATCTAAATCAAATTCTCTTTCTAATCTAGTCATAATAATATCCATATGTAAAAGTCCTAAAAAACCTGTTCTAAAACCAAAACCTAAAGCTTCACTAGTTTCTGGTTCAAAAGTAAGTGAAGCATCATTTAATTGTAGCTTTTCTAAAGCTTCTCTTAAAGCAGGAAACTTATTAGGTTCAACAGGAAATATTCCACTATATACCATTGGTTTCATAGGTTGATATCCAGGTAAAGGAGTACTTGCTTCATTTCTTAAAACTGTTAAAGTATCTCCTACTCTAACACTTCTAATATCCTTAATAGAACCACTTATCCATCCAACTTCCCCAGATACTAATTCTTTCTTTATTTCTTCTTTAGGATGATTAACACCTAACTCAACTACTTCATAAGTATCTTTAGTCGCTAACATCTTAATTGTATCTTTAGCAGTTATCTTCCCATCAAATACTCTTACTAAAGCAATAACTCCTCTATAAGCATCAAAATGACTATCAAATATTAATGCTCTAGTTGGAGCATCATTATTTATTTTAGGAGCTGGTATACGTTCTATAACTGCTTTTATTAAATCTTCTACACCTTCACCAGTTTTACCACTACATAATAAAACATCCTCAGGATTAAAACCTAAAACATCTTTAAGTTCTTTTAATACTTTAGGTACATCAGCATTAGGTAAATCTATTTTATTGATAACTGGTATAATAGCTAAATCATCATTCATTGCTAAATATAAATTAGCTAAAGTTTGTGCTTCTATACCTTGAGCTGCATCAACTACTAAAATAGCTCCTTCACAAGCTGCTAAACTACGTGATACTTCATAACTAAAATCGACATGTCCTGGTGTATCTATTAAATGTAATAAATAATCTTCATTATTATAATGATATTTTAATTGAACAGCATTTAACTTAATAGTAATACCTCTTTCTCTTTCTAAGTCCATACTATCAAGTATTTGATCTTTCATATCATGTTTATCTACTCCACCAGTAATCTCTAAAATACGATCTGCTAAAGTACTTTTACCATGATCTATATGAGCAATAATTGAAAAATTTCTAATATTTTCTTGCTTCATAAATACCACCTAAAAAGGATTATATCATATTAAATAAAATTTAACTACTTATAAAAAAAGAATGAAATAAATTTCATTCGCCAACTACTTTGTAGTTGGTTATTTTTGTTTTATAATATTTTTATGA
>CANQOR010000050.1 GCA_947625535.1 uncultured Bacilli bacterium | reverse complement strand
TTCTCTTAAAAACTACCATTTTTTCTTACATTTCACATTATTTTTATTATTTTGAAATTTAACTTTTCATTTGAGTATAATTAATTATTTTTATCTATTCCTAAGATTAATTCTTTAAATCTATCCCCTTTTTCTTGATAATTTTTAAAATATTCATAACTTGCTGCTGCTGGAGATAATAAACAAGTCATTCCTTTTTTCGTAACTTTTCTAGCTTCTATAACAGCTTCTTCTAAAGTATCTACTAAAATAACTTTATTCTTATCTAATTCTTTACTAATCATATGCCCTGTTGTTGGCATACAAATAAAATGTTCTATATTACTTTTATTTAAATAAGAAATAAAATCTTTATAAGATATTCCCCTATCTAATCCCCCAAATATTAAAGTATTAACATCTTCTATAGCTTCTATAGCTTCCTTAGTAGCATCAGGTATCGTCGCTAAAGTATCAACATAGTATTTAACTTCATCTACCTCTTTAACAAATTCAATACGATAAGGTAGTGGTTTAAAATTACTTATAACATCTAAAATATCATTACTATCTATCTTACATATTCTTCCTACTAAATAAGCAACCATTATATTTTCTAAATTGTGTTTACCTAATAAATTTCTATGTAATGTACTTTTAAATACTTCTTCTTTCTTATAATAAACTATATCATTTTTAAGACTCATAATAGCTTTATCATCTGTTCCAAGTCTATTAACAGGCATCTTTATACCTAAATAATTATTTTTATGAACTAAGTTATTTAAAGCTTCATTAGAAGAACAATATATCATATAATCATTTTCTTTTTGATTAAGAAACATATGCATTTTTATCTCATGATAATGTTCTACTGTTAAAGCATGGTCTAAATGATCTTCAAATAAATTTAAAACTACTCCTATATGTGGTGAATAATCTAAATATTCTAATTGATGGCTAGACATTTCTAAAACAAATAAACATTTATCATTTGTTAAATCTAAATCAAATATAGGAACCCCTATATTACCAGCTATTAATACTTGATACTTTGTTTTAAGTATTTCATAAATTAAAGAAGTAGTTGTACTTTTTCCTTTAGTACCAGTAACACCTATTACTCTATCTCTAGCAAACTCTAATAATAATTCCATTTGCGAAGTTATTTTATTTATAAAACTACTAGTATCTATTTTATTTAAAGATACTCCTGGACTTTTAATAATTACATCATATTTATCTAAATTACTTAAATAATTATCTCCAAAAACAAAATTAACTAAATTATCATTTTTAAATAAATCTTTATTACTATCATAAACATTTACTTTATCTATAATCGTAATATCTTCTTTTTTTAAATATCTACGTATAAAAAGATAACTTGATCTACCTTCACGACCAAATCCTAAAATAGCAATCTTTTTATTACGTAACTTATTTATTATTTTATCTATCATTTAAAGCATCCCTTACTAATTCTTCAAAATGACTATTTAAATTATGTTCATCATTCCACTTATGTTCTAAATCTAAATTACTTAAATCTTTATAATAATTTTCATAATAATATTTAAGTAAACAAGGTAAATTATTTTTATCTAATTTCTTAACTGTTTGATATATAGCATAATTTATTTCTTCAAAAGTACCTACACAATCAAAAGGTTTTACATTTTCATAACCTAATAATTCTTTAAATGTTGTAAGTAAGTGAGAATCATCAAATAAATCTTTATCAAATATCTTAACTAATTCATCTTTATATAAATAAGGACTTAATAAAGAGTATACAAAAAGACACTTGGCACAACTACCACACCATTTCCAAGAACTTTCTTTACTACCAACATTACAACTTTTAAATACTAAATGAAATTTCTTATATTTAGCAAATAACATTCCTATTTGATATTCACTTAATGGTCTTAATAAAGAAAAATAACTAATTACATTACCAAAATACTCTTTTTGATATTCATTAAAATCTTTTTCAAATTCAAAAGATTTTGAATATTGATGATTAACTTTAGTCCCTAATACATTAACTTCATTAGCACTTGATTCATTAGATAATACAATATATTTTCTTTTATTTAAATAAGCTGTTAAATATGATACAAAAGCCACCATTGCTGAAAAAGGAGTATGTCCATTTAAATAACCTTCTTCATTTAATTTAATTATTTTACTATCTAAAACTCTTTTAATACTAAGTATCTTATCATCACTATAATTAAGAACTTTAGCACACTCTAACATAACACTTTTAGGATTAATAATAAATAACTCATTATCATCATTTTTAAGTATTTCTAAACTAACACAAGAGTCTTTACCACCACCAACACCAATTATATTACCAGTTCCATTATAGTTAATTAATACTTTCTTACTATCTTTCATACTAATAAAATTAATAAATTTATTTATGTCTAAATTAATCTTATTAACATAAAAAAATTCTCCTAAACCATAATAAAATAATTTCCTAAAGAAACTCTCTTGCTTAGAATCAATACCTCCACATTCAATAATATAGTTTAAAGGACATACACATTTCCAATAACTAATTGATTCAACAAGACCAATATTAAAAACTAAATATTCTATAAATTCTTTATTAAGTTCCTTATTACTACATGGTATTTCTAACTTCGTAACAAATTCTTCTAAATTATCTATTTTAAAATAAAATTTAATTTTAATAACATTATCTAAATACTCAATATCATATTTTTGATATCTAAAAGTATCATATTTTTTTAATTCATCTAATGTTTTCATAAACATCCCTCCCTAAAATTATAGCACTTAACCCCTAAATATTAAACCATTTACTACTCTATAATATCTTATTATATCAAACAAAAAAATTGACCTAAGTCAATTTTCTTCTTTTACAGAGATTGAATCTAATATTTCAACATAATAAGTATCACAGACATTATCAGTACTATCTTTACTTATTTTATATTCTAATAAAATAGCTTTATTATCTATTGTCGTCCCTCTATAATATATTCTATTTACATCATCTTCAGTATATAAATTATACCAAGTAATACCATTTGCTTCGATACTCTTAACTTCTTCTTTTTGAATATCTTTATGATACTTAGATAATACTTTTATTAAATCTTCTCCATTTGTATAATCTTTAATAGCATTAAATGATAAAGAACAATTACTCTTACTATCTTCATTTTCCACATTATATACATAACTAAAATTATTATCATTATTTTTAATAAACTCATTAGGTACTATTATATTATAGTAATTAGTTATATTAGTATCTTCATATGATAATTTACCATTAAATTCATTAGGAGCAGGTTCTTTAGTTAAGAAAGCATCTTTAAATGATTTAAAAACATTCTTCGCATTTAAAGTAGCTGATGTACCTAAAAATAATAAGATAACTACTAATCCTACTAGGAAATTAGTACCACCTCGTTTACTAGCTAAAATAGATAATTCATATTGATTCTTCTTACGATTATGCTTTCTTAAGTTACCTACTTTTGCAGATACTATCTTTAAATATAATTGATTAACTGTTAGAGCTAAAACTAATCTAAATACAGCAAAAGCAATTAAACATATTGGAAAAGGTACTATATTTAATAATACAATTTCTACGCACAATAAAGCAATTGCTACTATATACATCTTTCGGTAAGCTAGATAACCACTGCCAAATATTAATCCAGCAAAAGAAAATGGGGACATAGTAATTTTTTGAAATTCACTACCAACAAACTCTTTACATACTTTAACTTCATCTATATCAGGTAAAGGTTCTTCAAACATTCCTACTACTCCACCAATTTTAGGTTTAGTAAGTTGTTCAACCGGTACTGTTTGTTGTTTTTGTTCTGTTATAACATTAGTTCCTGGTCTTTCATCTTGCGCCAAATTAATAAATTTATTATCATCAACATACTCCTTAGGAGCATTTTCGCCATTAGGATCATTTACTCCTAAACTACTCATACTTAGAGGTTGTTGATTCATCCATTCTTCTAATACTTCTGGAGCATTAGGATCATTATTAACCATTCCAGTTGATGGCATTTGATTATTAACCACATTATTAGGTGTTAATCCATTTGTTGGATTCATATATTGATTATTTATATTGCCCATATTGCCTAAGTCTTGTGGGTACTTATTATTTACATATCCATTAGGACTCTGTGCCATTTGCTGATTTTGTTCTTGATATACTTGATTATTGATTGGCATTGGTGTTGGGTTAACATTTTGATTAACCATATTATTTGGTTCATTATAATTAGGTTCTAAAGATTCAACAGGATAATTATAAACTGTTCCATTTACATCATCCATTAAAGTTTCAACATTATCATTAAATAAATTTAATACTTCTGGTTCTGGAGCAGCTTCTAAAGGTACTTGTGCTACTGGAGTTGATACAGTATTATTTAGAACATTATTTTGCGTATTATTCTGTACTAAATTATTAGCAGGTTGATTACTTGCTCCTACACCCCATGTTGTACGACTTAAAAACTGACTATTTGCGCCATTAGATGTTGAAGAATTAACCTCTCCAATATCAGCATCCCCAAACAAGTCAGATGGAAAAAACTTACTCTTAGTTGGACGTGTAGGTTGATTATTATTAAAATTATTTGCAGGTTGATTATTAAAAAATGAATTGTTATTGTTTTGTTCATTCATAAACCTACACCTCTATCATAATAATATCATTAAATAAATCTTATGTAAATTTTAAAATTTTAAAATAGAGTTAAAACAAATCTATTTAGTGTAAACCATAAAAAAACAAGTAAAGTTTACTTAAAAACTCTGCTTGTCTTATTATTTTTTTACTAAAGTACTAGGTTTTTCACTAAGTTTAGTTTCAATTTCCCCTTTACTAAAATTTTCTATAGCTGTCTTTATTTCTGCAAATGTTTCTCTTTTTTTCTTAGCTAACATTTCTTCACTAGTAGCTGTAATTTCAAGTGCTTGACCTAAGAAATAAATTCTTGCACAATAATTAATTAAAGAATTAATTTCTATTTCTTTATCTGTTTTATCTTTACCACTTTCATATAAAGCTCTTAACTTATCTACTTCTTCTTTTTTATCAAATACTTTACCTGCTGTATTAATAAAAGCTTCTGTCTTTTGCGGACCAAATAAAGTTAAACGTTTAGAGGTTTTAATAACTGGTGCTATCCCATTTATAAACTGTGAACTCATTCCAATTTGATAATCACCAGTTAATAAACTTTGAATAACACCTTCTGTATTAATATAACGTGTTAATTCTTCACTCTTTCGGTCAAACGAACGACAATCTACCACTGCCAAGCCTTCACTAAAATCTCTTGCATTATAAAATATACATGGAATAGCTTCTCTTCCCATACGATCAATATATCCAAAAGCGTAATCCTTATTAGCTACAACAGCTCTTCCATCATGAAAAGATCTAATTGCTTTATATTCTTTTAAATTATCAATTCTAACAATTCCATTCACATCAATAAAATAATACTTTTTATCTTTATTAACTAACGCCAACCACTCACTAAAATCAGCCGCATAATCATATTGGCAAGGTATTCTCTCTTCTAAAGTTTCATCTATATAACCATATAAACCGCGTCTATTTTGAACTAACGCTAAACCATTATGAAATTTACCAATAAATTGATATCGCCATTCTTTATAATCTTCTACTTCTATTTTACCTAAATCTATACTCATTTTAACATTCTCCTAAATAACTTAATATTTATCATAAGTCATTTAAAGTAAAAAAACAATATCTATTTAATTTAACAAATCATATCTTCATTGTTAAACTTTTAATATTATCTTTCTTATCATTCACAGTTTGTAACTGCTTAAAAAGAGTATTAAAAGGTATACAAAATTCATATAATCTTGAACCAGACTGTCTTATATTAATTGTTATACAATATGGTGCTTTAGGTAGTTCTCCATCTACCTTATCAAAAGTTAAAATTATTTTTTCATCTTTCTTACTTATTTTTAATATATTAGGACATTTAACGGGATAAGCATCACATAACACTGTAATAATCCCATTACAAACTAATTCTTTATACCAAGAAGTATTTTGTTCATAGCACATTTTTTCTTGAACCCTAGGTAAATCTTCATTTTCACCTAAAATATTACCATTTATTATATCCGTATAAAGTTTATCAAAAATTGTATAAACTTCTCCTTCTCTACTAGAAATATTAAATGAAATACTAGATATTTTTCGATAATCTTTATACTTACAAGACATTGTAATATCGGCACCAGTTTGATAAATTGATAAAACTTTTTCATCTTGTATTAAATCAATATCATAAGAATTATATTCATTATTATTCATCTTAATTTCCATAAGCATCCCTCAAAAATTGCTTTTATTATAACTCAAAACAATTTTAGAGTTAACCCCTTACTTTTTGTAGTCTTAATCTTTAGAAAAAAAATATAAAAAAACTCTACCAGTATTGATAGAGTGTCATAAATTTAATATCAAATTCTATTACATAGAAAAGATTTATTAATCTCTTTTCTAATATTAATTATCATTTTATTAATAGTCTCTTTAATGATTCTATGTATAAAAAATATTACTCAACATGCAAAAGTTAAGTATTTCCCTTTTTTATTTTATGCAAGTTTCCTTGACATATTTATTATAACAAAAAAGAACTTTTTGCAAGTTCTCTATATCAAAGTTCGAATAGTTCGAACAAAATAGTCACTGGTGCCCTAAAGGAAGAAATACAACAACTTTTTAATAAAACATTGCTCGAACACTTGTTTTTATATGTGATAAATAGTATACTTTTTATAGGGAATATCAGTTGTTGAGTGTCTACCTCCAATCTTTATAGAAAGGAGGTTTGATAAAAATGAAAACTAAGACTTTTATTTTAAAAGTTCTCAAGCTCATTACTATCATTTTATTTCTCCTTATCATTATGATAGTAGTTATAAAAAAATGACACTCATTCGCTAGAATAAGTGTCTAACACAATATAAATTGGGTAGACATTCAACTCGGAAAAACTGAATGTTCCCTTTTTTTATTTTATGCAAGTTTCCTTGACAAATACATATTATCACTATATGGATTTTTTTGCAAGTTTCATTCATTTTATTATATAGATTTCTCGTTTAATTTTTTTTGATAAATTGCAATTAAATCCGGATCATTTTGATTCATAGGCAAACTATCTAAATCAAAGAATTTCATATCTTTGGATTCCTCATCCCATTTTAATGTTCCTGAATAATTTTTAACACAATATAAAGCTGTATTATTAATAACGACATCTCCATTTGGATATTCATTTCTTCTACTATTACCAGAGACAATGGCTATCAACTCTAAATTATCCTCTGTTATATCTAAATTTGTTTCTTCTTTAACTTCACGTATTATAGTATCTTCAAATCTTTCTCCCAATTCTTGACACCCACCAGGAAGTCCCCATCTATCATTATCTGCTCTCGATTGAAGTAAAATTTGTCCATTTTCATTTACGATAATAGCTGCTGCTCCATCTTGCAATAAAACAAATTTATGCTTTAATGCTCCCATACATAATCTTGTAAATACTGGATAAGCAATAATATTACTTAATTCAATAATTTCATTAGTTTCTAACTTATTCATTATTTCAACTAAATTATCATATGGAAAATTTCTTTTTTCTTGTTTTGATAATTTTTTTATATTTTCTAATATTTCTTTATTGGACATATTAATAATTCCTCCTATATTATGTAGTTTTTTAGCATAATTGGCTTGTCAATATGCAAGTATGTTTTCTAAATTGTCATAACTATTTAGTACTTATTAAATTTTTATTTAAATTCTGGATATAACCAACTTGCAAATTCTAAAGCTATATCACTACAAGCATACGTTCCACCATTATTGCCTGATTTAGATATTATTCCAATTGCGTTGGTTTCTTTAATTCATTTTTGGGGGTGATATCTTAAACTTATTACTACCAGCTTCGTTTTTAAACGTGTCGAATTCGACGCCTTTGAAATTTTCATTATTTAATTTTTCTCACCTTAATTGCTAAAGTAATTTTATCATAAATTATTGAATAATAAAACTCGAACTAATCAAATAATTCGAAAAGTCCGGGTTTAATATCAATCTGGTTCAAGTGACGTAGTAATCTACAACTCTCTAACCCTATATATATTAAAATATAGTATAATATAAACTAGAGGTGATGTTGTTATGAATAAAAAACTTAGAATTTTTTATATTATAGACAGTATTTTTATAATTGTAAGTTTTACTGCTACTGTATTAATAAATAATAATGACACATATGGATTATCGGCTTTAGAATCAGTGGGCAGTTTGTGATGTGGGGAATTATATTTTTAGTAAGTTTAATTTTATTAATTATCGTTTTTCATGTTAACATGATTTTTAAATTTCATGAAAAGAAATAAACTATATTTTGTCTATGACAAAATAACTAACCCCCTAGGTATTTTTACAAGTGTATCAAAATACCTTATTGAAATAAAATTAATCAATGTTCGATTGTTTTATAATATCAATTATAGCATAAATATTTATAGGAACGTTTGATGTGAGTGTCTGCCTCCAATCTTGAGAAAGAAAGGAGGGATACGATGAAAAAAAGAACTTTTATTGTAAAAGTCCTTCGGCTTGTTGCTATCATTTTATTACTCCTTACCTTATTGGTAAT
>CANQOR010000049.1 GCA_947625535.1 uncultured Bacilli bacterium | reverse complement strand
ATAAAAGAGAAAATATTGCATTTTCTCTAGATATTGCAACAAATTAACATTAATTGCATTTTACTATTAAACTAAGTAAAAGAACAAAAATCGCCTTTTTTTTAATAAATCATGTCTTATATTGTAAAAAAGGTGATTATATGACCAAAAGGTTTAAAACTAAAAAAAGAATAAAAACTAAATACCTAAAATATTTACTATTTATAATAATTATAACTTTATCATTTAATATATCTTATAAACTAATATATAAAACATATCTATCTAAATTAAATAACGAACAAATAATAACTCATATAATAAATAATACTAAAAATTATAAAAGTAAAAATAAATTCTTAGATTATTTACAAAACCCTAACTATATCATTAAAAATAACTTTCATATCCAAGAATTACAAAATAATATCGTTGTTGATAATGAAGTAGTTGAATCTAAAAGTATCGAAGTATATATCTATAGTACTCACGAAACAGAAAGTTATAGTGATAAATACCTAGAAGTATATAATATAAAACCTACTGTTAAAACAATGAGTTATATATTAAAAGACTATTTAGAAGATCTAGGTATTAAAACATATATTGAAGAAAAAAGTATTACTAAAATACTTAAAGATCATAACTGGTCTTATAAATATAGTTATGATGCTTCTAAAATAGCTATAACTGATACCATAAATAATAATCCTTCTTTAAAACTAATTATTGATTTACATAGAGATTCATCATCTTTAAGCAAAACTCTCCTAAATTATAATAATACTACCTATGCTAAAATACTATTTGTTATAGGTTTAGAACATCAAAATTATTCTAATAACTTAGAACTAGCTACTACATTAAATAATCTATTAATAAATGAAATACCTGGTATATCAAGAGGTCTAAGTAAAAAAAGTGGTCCAGGTGTTAATGGTATATATAATCAAGATTTAAGTCCTAAAAGTGTTCTAATTGAATTAGGAGGTCAATATAATGAAATAGAAGAATTAAATAATAGCTTAAAAGTTCTAGCTAAAGTAATTCTTAAATATATTGAAGGTGAAACATGAAAAATAGTCGTGAAGCTTGGGTGGTCTTTCGTCGTATTATCTTTATTTTATTTATAATCTTCTTAATTAATTATTACCAAGTCGAAAGTGGTAACTACGAAAATGAAATTAATAAAAAAACGATTCTTACCGAAGAAAAAATTCATGAATTTGAAGAAGACGTTAAAAATGGTAACTTTATAGACATCAAAGATTATACAGAAACTCCTTATGTCGATACTACTACTATAACAAGTAATATTGGTTATAAAATAGGGGAAAGTGTTGATGATTTAGTTAATACTAAAGCCAAATTAGTCTTTGAATTTTTCCAAAAATATTTTATGTAGATACTAATTGACTTAAACTTACTATATATGTTATAATTCACCTCTTAAGGAGTTGTTAATATGCCAAATAATCTTGAAAAAAAGTATTTATTAGCAATTAAAAGAGGAAAAAACGATTTCCTTCCTTTAGAATGGCAATTTACTAGTTTTTATAATGGTGAAGACTTAACTAGTCTTGAAGGAATAGATACCTTTACAAAAAGAATAACTCGTATGGACTTATTATTAGAAGCAGTAAACTTAAATATGATTAATATCGATGAAAGATATACTAGTTTTTCCATAATATATTCTGAAAATAATAAATATCATGAACTAAAAGAAGGTTGTATCTTTGCTGAAGATATTAATATATTTGATGCTAATCAATTTATATATTTTATTATAAATAATATAGATAACAAAGATATATTAAATCAAATATATAATCTATGTACTGGTAAAATAGAAGAACAAAAACTAATTGAATTTAAATTTATTTTAAAAAACTTAGAATTATTCCGTTATCGTGGTAAAAATGCTTTATTAGCAGCTTTAGATACCTTTAAATCAATATCTTACATAAATCAAAGAAGTATCTTAATTAAAGTATCTAAAAAAGTAATAACACCTATCTTAGAAAAAGAAGATAATAAATCTTTAACTAAAAAAAGTGAAATTGAAGGAAAAGTTGCATAAAAAAATAAAATATCGTATATTGAATATATGGAGATGTGAAATATGGAATTATCAAGTACTGAAAGAAGCAATTGCCTTTATTTTTTAAAAACATATACAACATATTCTAATCGTGTTATTTATGACATGGCTAAAGATGATGGTAAGTTAATGAATGTTACTAGTCGTATAAGAGAATGTATGGAAAGATATCCAAAAGATATTATGGAGTATTTAAATGCTCACCCTGAATGTCCTACTAGATATACATATGAGCAATTAAAACAAATGAAATATAATGAACTAGCAGCTATTAGAAAAAGTTTTAAAATCCGTAAGAGTGCTAAGAAAGTAGTTAAAGTAGAACAGCCTACTACTGAATTAACTAAAGCTCGTGCTTCTTTACATTCAAATCCATCTATAGAAAAAACTATTATCTGTGATGTTTTAACTGACCCAGATGAATTACAGTTTTTAACTCCAGAAGAAATAGAAATGATGTATCCTGGTTCAGGTTTATTAACTAATGAAGAACTTAATAGAATGGGTATAGCTCGTGAAAACGCTTCTGAGTATCAAGAAATAGATGAAGATGAATACTATATTAAAATAGCTACAATAGTTGATTCTGGCTTAGTAATAGATGATAAACCAATAACTATTGTAGATTGTTATAATATGTCCGTTGAACAAGTTGAAAAACTATATGAACAAGTAAAAAGCAAACAAAGTAAAAAAGAATCTAAACGAAATAAAAAGTTTTAGATTTTTTTTATGATATAATTAAATAGGTGGTAATATGAATGAAGACTTATTAAAATATATGGATAAATTCATTAAATACTTAACTAATGAAAAAAGATACCCATCTACAACAATTAATAGTTATTCTAAAGATCTAGATAACTATTATAGTTTTATTACTTTAAAAAAAATAAATTATAAAACTATTACTAAAGAAGAAATAAGAAGTTATCTAAAATACTTAGATGAACTTAAATATTCCAATAGTACTATATCCCGTATGTTAAGTTCTCTAAGACATTTCTATACATACTTAGTTACTAATAATGTTATAACTACCAATCAATTTAAATTAATAAAAAACCCTAAAAAAATAAAAAAATTACCTAATTTTTTACAAGGTGATGAATTAGATAAAATCTTTTCATCTATTGATACTAAAACCCCTTTAGGTTTAAGAAATCGCCTTATTATCGAATTATTATATGCTACTGGTCTTCGTGTTTCAGAAATAACTAATTTAAAAATAAATAATATTGATATTCATAATAAAGAGATAAAAGTAATAGGTAAAGGTAGTAAAGAAAGAATTGTCTTCTTTGGTGATTATGCTTCCAAATATTTACAAGAGTACTTATCATGGGCTCGTCCTTCCTTACTTAAAAATCATAAATCAGAATATTTATTAATTAATAATAACGGCGATAAATTACAAAGTAGAGGAGTAGAATACATCATAGATGAAATAGTTAAAGTAGCTTCTTTAAAACATCATATATCACCCCATGTCCTAAGACATACCTTTGCTACCGACATGTTAAATAATGGGGCTGATTTAAAAAGTGTGCAAGAACTACTAGGACATTCATCCCTATCTACTACCCAAATATATACCCATATAACTAACGAACGTTTACGTAGTGTATATTTAAAAAGTTTTCCTCGTCAACAAGAAAATGTTGACAAAGAAAAATAGATGTGTTATTTTTTTAACAAGTGAGAGCACATAAACAATAAGTGAGCTGTGCTGGGCGAAGAACTTACACGAGCAATCGGAGTCACGAATGTTTTATTCGTGGCTTTTTTAAATCTTTTAATCTACGAATAAACTTGAAAGGAAGGTGATATTATGATGTCTTTATATACTTGGCTTCTAACTGTCTTAAAAGAAACTAAACAATTTATTATGCAATATATAGGTAAAGTCTATCTAGATCTAATTAATATCCCTTTACCTTATGATTGCATACTGTGTGAGTATGTATATTAAATAGCTACATAGGGAGAATATCCTACACGAATTAATTCGGAGTCACTTACAAAAGTGACTCTTTTTGTTTAAATTAGAAAGGGGAATAAAAATGACAACATATACAAAAGAAGAACTACAATACTTAAAACGATCCTTGTATCAAAACCTACAAAAGTATTATGAGTACTATCTTACATACTTAAAAAAGTATTATGAAAGTAACTTAAAACTAACTCTAAATCGTAAACTCTAAAATAGAAAGGAGGGCTTGGTATGTGGGAAGAAGCATTAGAAGAATTTATTAAAGATTATCGTCATAACAAAGACGTTGAAGCTATTCTTCTTGTAGGAAGTTATGCCGTAAATAATAATAACCAATATAGTGATATTGATGTCTATATTATTTTAAATAACAAAGTTAAATATCAACAAAGAGGTAATCTCTTAGTTAAAGGTTATTTAATAGAATACTTTATAAATCCAATTAATAAGATAATTAAATATCTACAAAACGATAAAAGAGGTCATGGTGGCCCTATGGCCAACATGATAATAAATGGTAAAGTCTTATATGATAAAAATAATCTTATACCTAAACTAAAAAGAAAAGCCAAGTATTATAAAAATAAACCAGTTAAAAAAGATTTAATTAAATACTATGCCTGCTGGTGTGCTTTTGATGAATACATAGCTGCACCATATCATAATGATTTACAATACTTTCTTTGTTTAAAATATCTTGTAGAAGCTTATCTAGGTAATAATAATTATTGTATCTTACCAGAACATAAAATAGAAAGATTCTTTAAAGACGAAGAATATCGTCATAAATATAATATTGGTAATTTTCCTAATAATAAATTTAATAAATTAGTCATTAAATGTTTCGATAATATTTGCTATAATAACTTAAAAGAACTATATGATTATGTTATTAAAGATGGAAAATTTAATATTAATAATTTTAATTTAAAAAACAAAGTATAAAAGGAGGAATATTATGAATGCAATAGAAGTAAAAAACTTATCTAAAACATTTAAAGTAAAAATAAAAGATAAAGGTCTTAAAGGTAGTATAAAAGCTATTTTAAGACCTAAATACAAAGAAAGAAAAGCTGTAAATAACATAAGCTTTAATATTGAAAAAGGGGAAATAATTGCTTTTATAGGACCTAATGGAGCTGGTAAATCAACTACTATTAAAATGTTAACAGGTATCCTATTTCCTTCTAAAGGAGAAATATCAGTAATGGGTATTAATCCTCAAAAAAATCGTAAACAATTATCATATAAAATAGGTACAGTATTTGGTCAAAAAGAACAACTTTGGATTCATTTAACACCTTATGATAACTTTAAATTCTTTGGTGCAATTTATGATATACCAGAAAGTGTTATTGAAAAAAGAATAAATGAATATCGTCAAATATTTGAATTAGATGAATTCATAAATACTCCCGTAAGAGGTTTATCTTTAGGACAAAGAATGATATGCGAAATAGTTGCATCTTTAATTCATGAACCAGAAATATTATTCTTAGATGAACCTACAATAGGTTTAGATCCAGTTATCAAAGAAAAAATAAGAGTCTTTATAAAAAGACTTAATAAAGAAAAGAAAACTACTATCTTCTTAACTAGTCATGATGTAGGAGATATAGAAAAATTATGTAAAAGAGTAATTATTATTAATGATGGCCATATTGTCTTAGATGATTCAATGGAAAACTTAAAATACCATTACTTAAATAAAAAAATAGTAGAAGCTAAAATGAATACTAAAATAAACTTAGAAGATATTGATGGAGTTAAAATCTTAAAAGATAAAGATTATAATTTAAAATTAGAAGTTGATTTAACTAAAAAAAGTATTAGTGATGCTATTAAATTATTAGATCCTGATAAAATAATTGATATTAATATATCTAATACGCCATTAGAGACTATTATAAGTACCATTTATAAAGGAACTAAATAATGAAAAAATATTTAATGATAGCTAAAACAACTTTTAATGATTCATTACAATATATATCAAGTATTATAATGCGTTTCTTTGGTTTTACTATTACTATGTTAATCTTAATAAGTTTATGGAATTTTATATATAGTGGTGGCGATAATGTAATAAATGGTTATACCTTTAATGAAATGATATGGTACTTATTATTAGCTGAAATAATTACCTTTGGTAGTGGCAGTAAAGTAGCTACAGATGAAGTAAGAAATTGTATCAAAAGCGGTAACATAGCTTACCAAATAAATAAACCATATCACTATGTAATATATATAATTTTTAAATATATAGCAGATACTTTTATAAGATTTATTATGTTCTTAATAATAGCTAGTGCTTTAGGATTAATCTTTGCTGGACCAATAAATGGTTTTAGTATTAAAACATTATTAGTAGCAATTCCTATCTTCTTCTTAGCTGTCTTAATTACTGGTATGGTAAGAATCTTAATTAGTTTATTATCATTTTGGGTAGAAGATTCTACTCCTTTCCAAAACGTTTATAATAAATTTATCTTAATGTTTGGTGTCTTCTTTCCTATGGAAATGTTCCCGTTATTTATTCAAAAGATATTAAAATTCTCTCCTATATATGGTGTAAGTTATGGACCAGCTAAATTAATAATATCTTATAATTTTAATTTATTTAAAGAAGTAATATTAAGTCAAATAATAATTATAATAGTAGTTAGTATCTTACTAGCAATTATCTATAGAATAGGGGTGAAAAAATTAAATGTTAACGGAGGTTAAAAACAATATTAAAATAATGCTTTTATCTATTAAATATAACTTAATGAGATGTATGGAAAATAATGTCGCTTTTGCTACATCAGTTATCATGATGATATTTAATAATGCTACATTTATTATCCAATGGTTAACTATCTTTGGTATTAAAGAAAGTATTGGTACATATTCCTTAAATGATGTTATGTTATTTTGGGCTATTTCCAGTGGTGGTTTTGGTTTAGCACATATCTTATTTAATGGTATTCATCGTTTACCAGAATATATTGAAGAAGGTAAACTAGATGCTTACTTAACAATGCCTAAAAATGTCTTATGTCATGTAGCTACATCTAGTATAGAACCATCAGCCTTTGGTGACTTATTATATGGTTATATTGCTTTAATAATCTTTAACTTTAGTATTAAAAATATCTTCTTATATACTATCTTAATAATATTTAGTGCTTTAATATATACTAGCTTTGTAGTTATCTTTAATTCAATAACATTCTATATATATCGCTTTAGTTATGTTACTGATGCCTTTAAAGATATCTTCTTAAATGGTAGTTTATATCCAGATGTTATCTTTAAAAGAGGAGTTAAAATAATTTTCTTTACTATAATACCTAGTGCTTTTGCTAGTTGGATACCAGTATACTTGTTATTAGATTTTACTACAAATAAATTCTTAATCTTAATAGCATTTACTATTTTTATAATCTTCTTAGCATTTATTGTTTTCTATAGAGGATTAAAAAATTATACATCTAGTAATTTAATGGAAGCACGTAGTTAATATAAACATAATGTAAAGTTATAACAAAAAAGCTAAAACGAACCGTAAAGTTATGTCAAAACAAGAGATTATATCTCTTGTTTTTAAGATGTTTTGGTATAATAATTATGCGGCATAGAAATATGCAAAAAGGGAGGAAATTTATGACAAAATATGTATATTTGTTTAAAGAAGGAAATGCAAATATGCGTGAACTTCTTGGTGGAAAAGGTGCAAACCTAGCCGAGATGACAAATATTGGGTTACCTGTACCTCAAGGTTTTACAATAACTACTGAAGCTTGTACTCAATACTATGAAGATGGCAGAGAAATTAACTCTGAAATCCAAAAGCAAATCAATGAATACATTGGTAAAATGGAAAAAATCACTGGTAAAAAATTTGGTGATAAGGAAAATCCATTACTTGTATCAGTAAGATCTGGTGCAAGAGCATCAATGCCAGGTATGATGGATACAATTCTAAATTTAGGTTTAAATGAAGAAGTTGTTGAAGTACTTGCTGAAAAGAGTAAGAATCCTAGATGGGCATGGGATTGCTATAGAAGATTTATTCAAATGTATTCAGATGTTGTTATGGAAGTTGGTAAGAAATACTTTGAAGAATTAATCGACAAAATGAAAGCTAAAAAAGGTGTTACTCAAGACGTTGAACTTGATGCTGATGATCTAAAAGAATTAGCTAGAGAATTCAAAGCTGAATATAAGAGTAAAATTGGTTCTGACTTCCCAGATGATCCTAAAGAACAATTAATGGGAGCTATTAAAGCTGTATTTAGATCATGGGATAATCCAAGAGCTAATGTTTATAGAAGAGATAATGATATTCCATATTCATGGGGTACTGCTGTAAACGTTCAATCAATGGCTTTTGGTAACATGGGTGATGATTGTGGTACTGGAGTTGCCTTTACAAGAGACCCAGCTACTGGTGAAAAAGGCTTATTTGGTGAATTCCTAACTAATGCACAAGGTGAAGACGTTGTTGCAGGTGTTAGAACACCAATGAAGATTGCTGAAATGGAACAAAAATTCCCAGAAGCATTCAAACAATTTAAAGAAGTATGTAAAACTCTAGAAGATCATTATAAAGATATGCAAGATATGGAATTTACTGTTGAACATGGTAAATTATATATGTTACAAACTAGAAATGGTAAACGTACTGCTCAAGCAGCTTTAAAAATCGCTTGCGATTTAGTTGATGAAGGAATGCGTACTGAAGAAGAAGCAGTATTAATGATTGATCCTCGTAACTTAGATACATTATTACATCCTCAATTTGATCAAAAAGCTTTAAAAGAAGCTAAAGCAATTGGTAAAGGATTAGGTGCATCACCTGGTGCTGCTTGTGGTCAAATTGTCTTTACTGCTGAAGATGCTGAAAAATGGCATAAAAATGGTAAAAAAGTTGTCTTAGTAAGACTTGAAACATCTCCAGAAGATATTACTGGTATGAAAGCTAGTCAAGGTATCTTAACTGTTCGTGGTGGTATGACATCTCATGCTGCAGTTGTAGCACGTGGTATGGGTACTTGC
>CANQOR010000048.1 GCA_947625535.1 uncultured Bacilli bacterium | reverse complement strand
CCACAAGGCCCACAAGGTCTTCAAGGTATCCAAGGTAGTATTGGTCCCACAGGTCCACAAGGAATCCAAGGTCTTCAAGGCCTTACTGGTTTAGCAGGAGCCACTGGCCCAACCGGACCAACTGGCCCAACAGGTCCTCAAGGTTTACAAGGTCCAGTAGGACCACAAGGAACACCAGGTACTGATGGTACAGATGGCGAAACTCCAACACTTACTGTAGGTACTACAACAACAGGTGCTCCAGGTTCTGAAGCCCAAGCTACGATAAGCGGAACAGCACCAAACTACACAATTGATTTTACTATTCCTCAAGGTCCAACCGGTCCAGAAGGTCCAACTGGCCCTCAAGGCGAAACTGGTGCTACAGGTCCAGCTGCTCCAACTCCAACTATTACAATTGGAACTGTAACAACAGGGGCTCCTGGAACAGACGCTGCTGCTACTTTATCTGGAACAGCTCCAAATTACACCTTAGATTTAACAATTCCTCAGGGTCCAACTGGTCCAGCTGCATAAAAAAAGACTTTTATAAGTCTTTTTTATGTTGAAAACATCTGTACTAAATAAGTTTGACCATTATATGAGAACTTACCAATACCAATCTTCTTATATAATTTATCTAATATATTAGCTTTATGGGTTGTAGAAGCCATAAATGCTTGAACAGCTAATTTATCATTTGGAGTATTAAAAGCAATATTTTCAGCTCTCTTAGAAGGTTGAGATAAACCATATTCTACCCATAATGTAAACCAAGGTTCACCATTAGGTCTTGTATGGGTTGAATAATCAATTCCTGAATAAGCTAATTCCATAGCACGCATTGTTGCTACAATTGACAAGTGATAATCCATTGTTAAAGTATTTAAACCAGCTTTCTTACGTTCATCATTTGTATATTTTAAAACTGTATCTAAAGTTGTTTGATAACCAGAAGATGGTTTATTCTTAGTTTCATATTTTGCAATAGCTTCATTTAACATCGTCTTAGCTGTTCCATTAAACTTAGTAAATGCATACTTAACTTGAACAGGTCCATTCTTTTGTAGTTCTAAAATAGTATAAGAACAATCAGAATTAATCTTATATTTCATATGTGTAAATGGAGTTATTTCTAAAGTACCATAATGACTATATGTAAATGTATCGTTCCTTCCTTCTTCAACTTTTTCTGTACATGTTTTTGTTCTGGTTTAATAACATTTTTAGTATCAAAAGAATAAGAAGTATCAGTT
The DNA here is from genome assembly GCA_947625535.1 of uncultured Bacilli bacterium. Lineage (GTDB taxonomy): Bacteria > Bacillota_I > Bacilli_A > RF39 > UBA660 > Coprovivens. The sequence continues at coordinate 8,088 of CANQOR010000048.1, read as the reverse complement.
GGTTTATCATTATTAGGTTTAGGTTTACTGCTTCCACCAGAGTTTGGTGTGGTAGATCCATTTCCATTTGGTTTAGTAGAACCACCTCCATTAGGTTTCGTTGAACCACCATTACCATTAGGTTTACTACTACCACCACCACTAGGACTTTCTACTTTTAAAACAGTTAACTTTGCCGTTCCTTCAAAACAGTTTTCTGAAGTATCACAAACATATATATTAATCTCATAAGTACCAGGTTCACTATAATCTACTTCATCTTTAATAGCTACATTATATTCTTCTAAAGTACTATTATCAACATAAGTATTAACAAAACTATTTAAATCTAAAGTATCCCCTTCATTAATAGTAACATCTTTTAAAGTAACATCAGGAGTTAAAGTATCAACAACTTCTAACTTAGTTTCATAAGTATATTCTCCAAATATAACGACATCAATAGATCTTAAACCCTTTAAAATTTTATCTCCATATTCTTCATAAGTAAAATCATCTAAAGATAAAGCATTATTATCTTCAAAATATTGTACACTTAAATCATCCGGTAAATTATAATCATCTCTAAAATAAGCTTTTAATTCTGGTAGAATAGTTCCTGTTTCAACAGTTAACTTTTCTTTTATATAACCATCAGCTATTTCAATATATCTAATACCATCTTCTTCAATATATTTAAGTGAACTTTTATTTTTACTAATAACTGAATTAAATCCAATAACTACTCCTGTAATAGATAAAACAAAAACAAAAATAGTTAATAAAGAAATTATACTAATTAAGTTTTTATGCTTGTTGCCTAAATCTAGTTGATCTTTTATAGATAATTTAGCTATAAAATCAGATAAATTACTTTTAGCTGATTTATAAATTGTCTTAACTTTATCTATAAGTTTCATAAGCACACCTTCTACTATAGATAATTATACCATAAAATAAGTAATTATCTATATAAAAATAGCATAGAGTAAAATAGGTGAGTTAATGAAAAAATATAAAATATCTGTTTATGCCATTGCTAAAAATGAAGAACAAAATGTTTTATCATGGTATGAATCTATGAAAGAAGCTGATGAAATAATTGTTCTTGATACTGGTTCAACAGATAATACTCTTACATTACTTAAAAAGTGTCCTAAAATAAAAGTTTATCAAGAAATAATTAAACCATGGCGTTTTGATATAGCTCGTAATAAGTCTTTAAATTATGTATCAACTGATACTGATATTTGCGTATGTACTGATTTAGATGAAAGATTTATTAAAGGATGGCGTACTTTAATCGAAGATAATTGGCAAGAAGATGCAACTAGGGCCAAATACATATATAATTGGAGTTTTGATAAAGATGGAAAACCAGCAACAACTTTTTACTTAAATAAAATTCATCAAAGAAATAACTATCTATGGAAACATCCCGTTCATGAAGTAGTAGAATGTACTACTTATGAAAAAGAAATTATTATTCCTAATCTTACCTTAAACCATTATCCTGATCCAACTAAGTCCCGTTCGTCTTATCTTCCTTTATTAGAACTATCTGTTAAAGAAGATCCAAATGATGATCGTAATATGCATTACTTAGGTCGTGAATACATGTATTACAAAGAATATGATAAAGCTATTGCTACCTTTCATCGTCATTTAAATTTAAAAACAGCTACATGGAAAGACGAACGTAGTTCATCAATGCGTTACATGGGTTACTGCTATTTTAATAAAAACTATTTAGAAGAATCTATTATGTGGTATAAAAATGCTATTAAAGAAGCTCCATATTTACGTGAACCATCTTTTGATTTGGGTTATCTTTATTATACAATAGGTGATTATCTACTATCTGAATACTATCTTAAACAAGCTCTCAAAATCAAAAATAAAAGTTATACTTATATTAATGAAGAACGTGCTTGGAATGATACTATTTATGATTTATTATCTTATGCTTGTTATCAAAATAAAAATTACCAAGAATCATATAAGTATATTAGAAAGGCTCTTAAAATTAATCCTCATAATGAACGTTTAAATAACAACTATATAATTATAAAAAATTATTATAAGAATATAAAAAATAGAAAAAATTAATCAATTTTTTCTATTTCATTTATAATAAGTTGGACTTCTTTCTTAGCTCTTTCATCATAAGGTAATACTAATTCTATGCAATTGCCTTTTTCTGTAACAAAGACTACATAATCATCACCTAAATAAATAGTTTTCATCATACTTAAGACAATATCTTCTTTTAATTCATTTTCATTTTCTAATTGCCATAAATAGATAATAGCATTTATTTTATTTAAATAATCTTCTCCAATATTATTACTTAATTTAATAGCACTATTTCTTTTTCTTAAATATTTACTATCAGCATCATAGAATTTAAAATTATTCTTATCTACAACGCCACTACTAGCTAATAAAGTACTAATATTATCTTCATAATTAGTATAAATATCATATGGATTTAATAAAGATTCATTTTTAGTAAATTCATCAAAATCAACATAACTCTTATTAATTGGATTATTTATAATAGGACACATAGTACTATCTATATTTAAACCATTTCTACTTTTATAAACATCATTATTTACAATAGTTACAAACTCAATTGGTTCCATATCATCTTTAGTAATACTAATTAACTTCATCGCAAAATTTCTTAATAATTCATTATAATTAATATCTTTTTGACCTTCTAAAGAATTTAAATATAAAGTATTACCATTTCTAACACCTAATATCTTAGCAACTAACTGACAATTATTATAAATACCTAATTGAACTCCATTCTTATCTAAGATAGAGTAGTGTAAATAATCATTTCCAATCGCTCCAATTCTATATAGTGAACCTTTAATACATTTTAAAGAATCTTGATTATAACTATCTAAAACTTTTATTTTATAATCATTATCTATATATTCTAAATAAGGTATTGTACTACTAACTTTTTTATAACTATCTCTAAATAAAGTCATTAACATATCAGTTCTAACATTTAAATCTAATACTTCATAATAACCATCTTCATAAGTAGATTTTATAATACTTTTATCTAATATCTTAGCTAAAGGATTATTTTCAAAATGTAATAAAGCCATAATCTTTTCTGCTTTTATTAAATCAATATCATTAATATTTAATTCAGCTCTTTTTGCATAACTAACAATTTTATCCCAATTATATATAATTACACCTAAGTTATCTATAATTCCTTCATAATAACCATCAGCTACCATAATTAGATTTTTATCATCTATTAAGAACTTCCTTAAACTATCATCCATCTTTTTATAATTACTTAAATCATATCCATTAAATATATTCTCTATATCTTTTAAAGATAAAACTCTTTTCTTTAATTCATAATACTTAGCATCTAAAGGGAATACACAATCATCTGGATTAGATGCTTTAAAATAATCATGTGCAAAATAAGTTTGGACTTTCTCTGTACTAATATTTCTATTTATATAATTACGTGTTTTACATATAATATTATTTAATATATCAAGATATTTCTTGTATTCTAATATTTCTTCAATATTATATACATCTATATTATCCTTATATGTAAATTTAATTTCATCTTCATCTATATATAGTTCACCATCTAACTCATCAGCCATAGATTTTAATTTACATATGGTATTTTTTATTGTTTTATTAAGATTAACTGTTATATCATTACCAAAACATATATAATCCATTATTTCTAATAAATTATCTTTATTAATCTTTTCTTTTAAAGAATTAATCTTTTTATTTAATTTTTCTACTATATCTATATCTTCAAGATATTTTAAATATATAGTAGCATCATCTGGCATTTCTATACCTAACTTATTTAAGCAATTCTCTTTATTAAATCTTTCATTAGAAATAGGTATTAAAACATGTTCTAATAAACTATCAAAATCAACATCATTATTTGATAAATACTTTATATATTTATCTTTTATTTTATCAATAGGGTAGTTATCTTTAAAATATATCTTATAAGATTCTTTATTTGGATCAGTTAAAGCTCTAACAAATAATTTAAATTTTAAATTACTAATAAACTTAGCACCTAATTCTTTTCTCTTATTATAAATAACATTTTCTTTAGGTTTAAAGTTTTTTAAAATAATCTTATCAAATAAATCATTATATTCATTAGTTTTATTTTCTATAAATAAAGAAACAAAAGAATTAGTATAATCATATAACTGTTTCTTAGCACCATAATAATTTAAATTACTACTTCTTTTATAATCATATAATTTATCTATTATAGAATTATATGTATCAAAGTTATTATCTAACATAATATAAAGGATATTATCTAAATAAGTATTTTTTCTTACTTGAATAGCAAAATCATTTAAATTATTAATATCTGTAAGATTATCTAAGTTAAGAGCAATCTTCTTAGTAATATTTTGAAATATAGCTGAATTATTCTTTTTAAATTGTAAAACTCTTTCATAAATAATATCTTTTTGTAAATTTCTTACTTCTTCTAAAGTAATACTCATATTACCATCATTTACTATTTTTAAAGTTTCATCTAATCCTAAAACTAAATAACTTATTAAAGTATTTTTATAACTTAATACTGTCGTTTTAAATTCTTGTTTAGATAATAATGATTTCATTCTAATTGTTTCAAACAAGTAATTAACTTCATCAAAATCTATTTTATCAAATTGTTCATCACTTATATTAAATATCTCTGTAACAATCTTTTTATTCTTAAATATCGATAAATCTATCTTATATTCAAAATAACGATCTATATAACTAATTAAATCAGTTGTATTTAAATCATTAAATATTTCATCTATTTCTAAAATCTTTTTAATATCTATCTTTTTATCTAAACATAAATCAATTAATTCATAATTACTTAAATTACTTAATATATAAGGTAAACCAATATAATACATAAAATCTTTATTATCTAATAATTTTAACATTTCATATATCATATTATGTTCTGATTTATATACTAAAATAGGACTATCTAAGTAACCTTTAACAAATAAAGCATCTTTACTTTCTAACTTAATATGTAAATTATTAATTTTTTCAAAGATAATCTTTCTTTGTAACATATTAAATGCTGATTTAAAACTTAATTTATTAATTAACATTTCAATAGCATAAGAACTAGTTTCATTTATAAAATTATCATTTCTTAAATTATTAACTATATCATCTTCTGAAAACTTATCATTAATAGCTTCAATCATAATTGTATCTATAAAACGATTAAATAATGTATAAGTATTAAATATCTTATTTTCTACACTTTTACTCATATCTTGAAAAGGATAAACTAAAATACTATGTTTTGGACATTTCATTAAGTTTTCTTCACTAAAAATAGTATCAGCATTCTCTTCGTTATAATGATATAACTTTTGTAATATTAAACTAAATGATTCACTATCTAAATCATTTCTTTCACTTATTTTAGTTATTTCTACAATATTAAATAAATTTAAATATTTATTATTGAATTTACCTATAAAATTAGGATTTTCTAATAAAAAGTTATATATTTCATTATTATCCTTATTATTAAATACTAAACTATTATAAGCTATTAAACTATATATATTTTTATTACTTTCATATAAATTATAAAATTCTTCAAAACTTTTACATTTCTTAAGTAATAATTTATTATAAGAATCTTGTGTTAATAAAGAACAAGTATCATAATCATTAAGATTTATTAAAGATAGAATAGAGTAGCAATAATTAAGCTCTATTGAATTAAGAGGTATTTTCTTTCTAATACTTTCATCATGTAAAACTTTATCTAAAATTATATTATTACTAAAAGCAGTATTATCATTAATAGCATTATTAATTAAAATAATATCTTTTTGTGTATATTTCTTTTTAATAGTTAAATATTTTACTTTATCTTCATCATCTAAACTATTCCATAAACTTAGTATTATGTCTTCATTTCTTAATAAATCTTCATAATCTTCTTGATTATATAGTAAATCTAATTTCTTTTCTGTATCTATTTCATTTAAGAAATCTTTAATATATTTATCATACATATAATAATTTTCATTAGTTTTACTAGATATTATAACTCTAATATCATCAATAACTTTATTACTATTATGTAAATATTCCATAATTTCTTCTAAATCTTTTTCTTGTTTATCAGTAATATGTGAACTTCTATATAATAGAGAATGGACTATATTTTCTAACTTTCTTTTTAATTCTTCTATATTCATAAGAATCCCTCCATATTATAAGTATAATTATAACATATAAATAAAAAAGACTTAATATAAAATAAGTCTTCTTATCATTATTTTGTTTCTGTCTTTAATGTTGTTTCTTCTACTAAGACAGCATGAACAACAAGTCTTTTTGTTGTATCTAAACAAGTAGATAAAGTAAGTATCTTATCATCACCATTTACTTCAACATCAAACTTTATTGTACTTCGTTTAGCTAACTTATTGTAAAAGTTTTCTCTTTCTTTATCGTTTACAAAAGAAGTATATAAATAATCATTAGTTACTTTAATACTATATACCGAGAATACTTGCCATTTATAACCTCTGTTCATTGTATTAAAAGTAATATAATTTCTTTCATCTTTTTCAAACCATGAAGCTTTTCTTAATTTACTAAGTGTTCCAAACATAACTCCACTAGAGAACCTATTATGTCCATATATAATAGTATTATCACTAAGTTCATCAGTTGTATCACGATAATCCATAAATAACCATCCATTAAAGTCAGGTTCTTTATAAAAATTATTCTCCAAGTAATAAGCATTATCATCTGATTGAACAATAGGGTAATCTATTTTAGTGCCAGGAACAGTTAACCAACCAACTGTATGATCATTTACTTCTAATAATTTATCATAACTGCCTGGAACAAACTTCGCATTATTTACTTCCGTATTATCTGTTACTTCAATATTATTAGTAGCATCTAATACTTCATTAATTTCTTCTTTAATGGCATCAACTTTCTTCTCAGAAGAGTAGTTATTATAAACAATATAACCTAAAACACAAGAAGTAATTAAGAAGATAATTAAAGCACATATTCTTAAAGTCGTAAAAATAACTTGTTGTAAATAGTTCTTTTCTAAATAATCATTAGAATATATTAAAGATATTTTAATTTTATTTCTAAATTTTAAATCTTTATTTAAATTTTTTAAAGTTATAATAGCTTTTTCATCTTCTATATCATCATGTATTTGAATAGATATATTTTTTCTCTTAGTATTTTTTAATATATTTATAACATTAATAATATTTTCATCAGAATATTTACCAAAATGAACAACTTTTAAATATTTATTAATATTACAAAATGTTTCTATATCACTATAATCATCAGGATTTAATATATCAGGTATTCTAATATTAGTTTTGTAATATATCTTTGAAAAAGAAGTTAAATTATTTTCAGCCATAAAATTACTAGTAAATAATACTTCATTACGTGATTCTACCTCAATATTATTTTTATCTAATAATTCAATCATAAATTGTGGTATACCATAACAACTTACTTTTTTAATATTTTTATTCTTAATAATAGCGTCACATAGAGCATACGACATACAATCATCTTGCGTAATTGTAAAGCAATCTATTCTGTTTAATTTACTTACTATATCAATTACTAGTAAAGCTATTTCGTTATTACTAACACTTATCTCTGTTATTTCTCTTATTTTAGCTAGATCATTTATAAAAAGACCAACAATCTTTGTATTTTCTTTTAAATAATCATCACTAAATACTAACTCATTATTAGAAATGACATTCGTATTTAATAAGTTATTAGCAACCGGTTTATTGGTACGATATTTAAATACTAGTGTATTATTTTGAATTAAAACTGTTATTTTTTTCATGAATTCACCACCATATTTTACTATCTTCTTTATTATAATATCATAAAATGTAAAATTTTCAAAAAAAATCACACATATAGTATAAATTCATGTTATAATCCCGACTTTGACAGTTTTTAAAAGGTAAAAACTCCCAATCCCTTTGTTTATAAGGGGTTGAGAGCTTTTTT
>CANQOR010000047.1 GCA_947625535.1 uncultured Bacilli bacterium | reverse complement strand
TCTAAAACTAATATTACATCTTTTTTATTTTCACCAGTTTTTACTATTGTATCTAAATCAAATGTAACTTGGGCTTTGCCTCTTCCAGTCCATTTAGCACTTTTATCTATATGCCATGAACCTCCAACATTACTATCCCAATCACTTGATTTTAGTTCAACACTAGGCACGGCATCAGTATATATTCCTAAAGAATTTAAAAACTTCTTTACGCCAATGCCTATGATATTAACATCAGTCATTACAGCAATTGATTGATTTAAAACAAGAATTGCTAGAATAACAGATATTGTTCTCATTAATATAGGTCTTTTTTTAAATAATTCTTTAACCTTCTTAAAAAATGCTTTTAAACCTTTTTTCATTACTTCACTACCTTTTAAGAGCAAAAATACATAAAACTTTCATAAAGTTCGATACTTTATGACATTTTATAGTTCACATAACTTATCCATGTAGACCTTTTTAATTTCTAAAGATGGGTGAACATATAAAGTAAGTGTTGTTTTAACATTAGAGTGGCCAAGTAATTCACTTAAACTTTTAGCATCAATACCTAATTCAGCACATTTAGTAGCAAAGGTATGTCTTAAACTATGAAAATTATAATAACTTAAACCTAGTTTATTTAAGATAGTTTGATATCGACGATAATAACAACGAGGTTCTATATATTTAATCTTACTAGTTAAGACATAAATATTATCTTTATTTTTAAATTTACTTAGTAAAGGTCTTAAGAACTTGTTAATAGGTATTTCTCTTATAGAAGAAGATGTCTTAGGAGAAGATATAATTATTTTACTTTTACCTTCTTCAAAACTAGTTATTCTTAATATTGTATTTTTTACAGAGATAATATTTCTTTTTAGATCAATATTCTCCCATTTTAAGGCACATATTTCACCTATTCTAAGTCCTGTATGAAGACATATTATAATACCTAAAGTATATGTAGTTAGATGTTCTAAACAATAGTTTTGTAATCTTTTAAAATCATCTTTACTTAGTACTTTAATATCTTTTTGTTTTACTTTAGGTATTTTAACATTAACTACTATATTATTATAAGAAAGTATCTGTTGTAATACTGTATTTATATCTCTTACAGTTTTATTACTTAATCCTTTATTATTCTTTTTATTACCTTCAGTAAGTAAATATTTATTAAAATTAATTAATGTTTCTTTCTTTATATCCTTACATAGTTTATTCCCTAAATAAGGTAATATATGATTATTAACTTTCTCTATATAATTTGAATAAGTTGACTCCTTTACTAAAAATTTTTGATAATTTAACCACTCTAATGCTATATCATTTATTCTTTTTTTCATGCTTTCTGCTCCTTTCAACTAAAAAATAGTTGTTTACTATTATATTATTTTTTGTATTGAAAAATTGAAATAATAGTATTATAATGTGGTTATAGCATACAAAACAGCCATAAAGTATCGAACTTTGTCGTTACTTTTTTTATTGCAAAAAAATAAGTTATTTTATCAATAACTTACTTTTTTCTTTCGCTGTGCAATCATTTATAAAAGCACATTTTATACATTCAGGATTTCTTGCTTTACAAATATATCTTCCAAATAATACTAATTGATGATGAGATCTACTCCATAAATCCTTAGGTATAGCTTTCATTAATTTCTTTTCTACTTTTAATACATTATCATTCTTTTTGGCTATTTTAAGTCTTTTACTTACTCTTTCTACATGTGTATCTACTGCTATAGCAGGTACATCATATAAATTAGATAATACTACATTAGTAGTCTTTCTTCCTACTCCAGGTAAACCCTCTAAGTATTCTCTGTTATTAGGAACTACTCCATTATAATTTAATATTAAACTATTAGCGATATCTATTATATAACTAGCTTTCTTAGTATATGAACCACAACTTCTTATTATATTTTCTATATCTTTTTTATTAGCCTTAGCTAATCCATAAATATCATATTTACTAAATAATACTTTAGTTACTTCATTAACTCTTTTATCAGTACATTGTGCTGATAAAACAGTAGCTATTAATAATTCATAATCTCTATTATATATAAGTTCACATCTAGCATCAGGAAACATTATATCTAATTTTTTATTAAAGTTTTCAACCATTACCCATCCAACCAATCAAATTCTGCTATATCTTGTTCTTTTTGTGTAATCTCTCTATCTTTATTTTTTATATCTTTTCTATTTTTTAAATATTTATTAACTTCATCCATTGTTTTAAAACCTTTTTTAGTCCAGGCATCAATAATACTATCAATATACCTAAAACCCCTAACTCCATTATATATTGCTTCTCTTAAAGCCCCTAAAATGATTTCTTCAGGTATATCATGATCTAACCAATAATTTATTTTTTCTAATTCCATTGGAGACATAGTTCTTCCTAGTTCTTTTTCAAAACTTCTAAAGATATCTGTTTCTTTATTATCTTTAGTTTCTTTAAAAGTAGTATCTAAAACAATACTATATATACCATCTAAATTAACTACTTCATTATATCTACTTTCTATATCTTTAATACTTTCTAAAGAAACTAATCCCTTTACCATTAAAGAATTAAAAGCATTCATTGCTTCATCTAATGGTAATCCAAGTGAATCTGCTACTAATTCTATTTCAAATACTTTATCAAAACTATTATCATAATAAACTAATACTAAGAATTCATTTAAACTTAAATTAACTTGTAAAGCTGCTTTAATTAAATAATCATTAATAATTAATTTTTTAGAATTAAGTAATTTATATAACTGCTCCTTCATCTAACCACTTCTTTCGATTACTAAATAAATAATTTCTAATTAATAAATTATCATTATCTAATTCTCTTTTAAGTATTAAATCTTTTAATACTTCATATACTTCCCCTATTACTTTACTAGGTTTAACTTCTAATATTTCACATATTTCTTTACTACTTATATCTATATCTTTAATACTAGTTATAACTAAACTTTTATTTAATCCAGATATATATTCTTTATCTATTCCTAATATACTACCAGCTACTATTGAAAGATATAAACCATAATTAAATAATACATTTTCATCTATCTTACCATAATTTACAATATTTTGAATACTTTTTATATTTCCTTTTTCTTCTTTAGAAAAAGGAAATTCATCTTTTATTATTAATTGACTATACATCCCACATATATCACTTACATAAACTAATTTTTCATTATAATCTATTCCTATGTATTCTAAAAATCCTAAGTCTCTTAACATTTTAAGTCCTTTTATAGCATTTTTATTTACTAGTATTTTAGTTAATTCTTCTTTTATTCTTTCTTTAGATAGTTGTTTTAATAGTTTTCTATTATTTTTTAATTCTTTATATAGTTCTTTTTCTATTCTAAATTCTAATGTCGTTGCAAATCTAACTGCTCTTAACATTCTTAATGGATCTTCATTAATACGATCATTTATTTTACCTACACATCTAATTATTCTATTATTTATATCTTCTTCTCCATTAAAGACATCTATTATAGTTCCTTCTTTATTCATACATAATGAGTTCATTGTAAAATCTCTTCTTTGAACATCATCTATTAAGTTATCAACATATTCTATTTCAACATTTCTTCTATTACCATTATATCTTAAATCTCTACGATATGTTGTTATATCTATTCTAAGATCATTACTTGATAATTTAACTGCTCCATATTCATTAGATGTTACATTATAATCATTAAATATATCTATTAGTTCTTTTACTCTAGCATTAGTACATATATCTATATCACTAGTTTCTATTCCAAGTAAAAAGTCTCTAACAAAACCACCTACTACATAAGCTTCAAATCCATTACTTTCTATTTTTTCTAATATATCTATTATAGTTTTATTCATTTAATGACTCTCCCTAATTCAATTATAACATACTATACTTTATTACTTATTCTTAAATCTTTTACTAGACATAAAAAAGATAAGAATTATTTCTTATCTTATTGATTCTATCTGTTTTTCATAGTCATCATTCTTGACAACATATGAACCACTAACTACCATATCAGCTCCAGCATCTTTAACTAATTTAGCTGTTTTATCATTAATACCACCATCAACACTAATAATGTAATGATAATTATTTTCTTCTCTAAGTTCTTTAAGAGTTTCTATTTTATATAATATATCTTTTATAAATTCTTGTCCCCCTTTACCAGGTTTAACACTCATTACTAAAACTTGATCTAATGATCTAAGTAAAGGTACTATATGACTTACTTTAGTTTCAGGATTAATAGCTAAACCTACTTTTAAAGGAGTATGTTTTATCATATTAATAACATCAATAGGACGACGATGTGCTTCATAATGTAAAGTTAAGTATTCTACATTATTCATTTTAGCAAATTCTTTAACATATTTATTAGGAGAACAACACATCATATGTACGTCTAATTTTTTATTAATATTTTTAAACATCTTTTTATACTCTGCTACTGTATAAGTAGTATTAGGTACAAAAATACCATCCATCATATCACAATGAATATAATCAGCACTTGATTCATCTATTTTTTTTAATGTTGTTTCTAAATCTTCTTTCATTGATAAAAAAGATACTGCTACTTTCATTTTTCCAACCCTTTCAAAAATAATAAATAATTATCATATCTTGATTTTAATATTTCTTTCTCTTCGATAGCTTCTTTTACTTTACATCCTATCTCTTTATCGTGCATGCAATCTCTAAATTTGCATTCATACTTTCTAAATTCTATAAAAGTATCTCTTAATTGTTCTTTATTCATTTCATTTAAATCTATTGCTGAAAAACCTGGTGTATCAACTATATAACCTTCCCCTATATTATATAGTTCAACATGTCTAGTCGTATGTTTACCTCTACCTAAAGCTTCGCTTATTTCATCAGTTTTAATATTTAAGTTTTCATCTATTTTATTAAGTAAACTACTTTTACCAGCCCCTGTTTGCCCAGCTAAAACAATTATTTTACCTCTTATTAATTTTTTTATTTCATTAGTTTCTATATTATAGAATACTTTAATACCTATCATTTCATAATATGTTTTTAATTTAGTAATTGTATCCATCTCTACATCATTTAATAAATCTATTTTAGTAAAGCATATTACTGGTTCTATATTATTAAATGTTATAATACTTATTAACTTATCTAACAAATTTAAATCTAAATTAGGTTTTTTAGTACTAGTTACTATAAAAGCCATATCTACATTTGCTACAACTGGTCTTTTAAGTTCATTTTTACGTGGTAATATATCTATTATTAGATTATTTTTAATATCTATTTTAACATAATCACCAACCATAGGTGATATGTTATCTTTTCTAAATTTACCACGAGCTCTACATCCATATAACATATCACCTATTTTAACGGTGTATAAATTACTAATTATTTTAATTACTTGACCTTCCATTATTCTACTATGTCACAATTCTCTTCATAAGGATTACATTCTACTTCTTCTTCCACAGCAGCTACTTTTATTGTTAAAGTAGTTCCTTCCATAACTGTATATCCTTCTGCACGACTTTGCCATATAATAGAACCTTCATCATAACTAGAATCATATTCATATTGAATAGTTAATTTAACTCCATATTTATCACAGAATTTTTGTACTTCATCTACTGTATAAGAACCATCTGTAAAATCAGGATATTCTGTAACTATATCAGGTATATATAAAGTAATACTATCTTTAGCTCCTAGTTTTTCTCCAGCTTTAATATCTTGATCCATTATAATATTTTCTTTATATTTTTCAGGATCTTTAACTTCTTTCTTACTTATATAAACCATAATTCCATAAGCTTCTAATTCACCTTTTACTTCAAAGTAATTACGTCCTGTATAATCTTCTATTTCATGTTTATTATCTCCTGTTGAAACATATATTGTAATTACTGTTCCTTCTGTTCTTTTAGAACCAGAAGCTGGATTAGTTTTTACAACATTACCAACAGCTACTTCATCATCACTAATTTCTATTTGTTCATCAGCTACAACAAATCCTAAGTCTTGTAATTCTTTTATTACTTCACTTACTGATTTATTACTTACCTCAGGAACAATTATATCTTTTTGTTTTAAAACAGAAGGTAAGAATAATACAAATGCTGCTACTAATACTACTAATCCTACAAAGATTGATGATAAGAATATTAGTAATTTATTTTCTTTTTTAATTTCATCATCAGTAACTTGTTTAACAGCTACTTCTGTATCTTTATCACTATCTTCTTCAACTGTAATAGCTTCTTCTACTTGTTTAGTAAATTTTTTATTATCTCCATCTAATTCTGGATATTGATATTCATACTTAGGTTCATTAAGTCTTGCTTCATCTAAACAAGTCTTTAAATCTTCATACATTGCTCTCGCATCATTATATCTATTTTTAGGATTCTTAGCTGCACTTTTTAAAATAACATTTTCAACACTTTGAGGTAAATCAGGAAGTATCTCCCTAATACTAGGAAGTGGTTCTTTTAAGTGTTTTAAAGCTATTTCAACAGCGTTATCACCACGATATGGTAAAACTCCTGTTAATAGTTCATACATTAAAATACCCATTGAATAAATATCACTTTTCAATGTACTACCTTTACCACTTGCTTGTTCAGGTGGTAAATAATGAACTGATCCCATAACTGAATTAGTTTGAGTAAGTTGTGTTGAATTCATTGCCATTGCAATACCAAAATCAGTTATTTTAACTAAACCATTTTCTAATATCATAATATTTTGTGGTTTAATATCTCTATGAATTATATAAGAATCATGAGCTACTGATAAACCATCAGCTATTTGACTCATTATATCTACTACTTCCGAAACAGTTAATTTACCACGTTTCTTAAGTAAAGTCTTTAAATTCTTACCTTCAATATATTCCATAACAATAAAGTATTGTCCATTATCATCCCCAACATCATATACTTCAACAATATTAGGATGACTTAAACTACTAGAATTTAAAGCTTCTCTTTGAAATCTTCTAACAAATTTTTCATCATTAGCTAAATCTCCACGTAATACTTTAACAGCTACATCTCTATCTAATATAGTATCATAAGCTAAATAAACATTAGCCATTCCACCTTCGCCAATAGACTTAATTATCTGATAGCGATCATTTATCTTTTGACCTTTCATTATCATTTATCTTCACCGCTTTCAAGATTTAAATAAGCTACTGAAATATTATCAGTTCCCCCTCTAGCATTACTCTTTCTAATTAATTTAATAACTTGTTCTTCTATTTCTAATTCATCATCATTTAATACTTTTTCTATTTGTTCTTTTGTAAGCATAGATGTTAATCCATCACTACATAGTAAAATACCATCTACATTAGTATCAACATCAAATACATCTAATTCAGCTTTATCACTACTACCTAAAGCTTTCATTAAAACATTTCTCTTAGGATGATATTTAGCTTCTTCTTCTGTTAAATCTCCTGCTGCTACTAATAAATTAACTAATGTATGATCATGAGTTACCTTAGTTAATTTACCATTCTTTAAGACAAATCCTGAAGAATCACCAATATTACCAAATATTAAGTAAGAATCTGTAAGTAAAGCCATTACTGTCGTTGTACCCATTCCCATACTATCAGGATGTTCTTTAGTATGATCTAATATCTCTTGATTAATTTGACTTATATTATCTTTCATCCAATTAATAGCATCTAATTTACTACCTATTGTATTAGTTTCTAAAAACTTTTTACCTAAATGAGTTACAACCATTGAACTAGCTACTTCTCCAGCTCTATGTCCACCCATTCCATCAGCAACAATTAATAAATATTCATTATTAGCATTCTTTAATATTGTTACAGAATCTTCATTATGATCCCTAACCTTACCTGAATCTGTTAAATAAAATGTTTTCATGCTTTCACCTCTTTACTTCTAAGCTGTCCACAAGCAGCATCAATCTTACCACCAAATTCTTTTCTTATTGTAACATTAATACCTTGCTTTTTTAAAACATCATAGAAATTCATTATTTTTTCTTTATTAGATCTTTTAAATTCTATATGATTAGTTTCATTATAAGGAATTAAATTAACATAAACATTCATTCCTTTTAATAATTTAGCTAATTCCATAGCTTCTTTATCACTATCATTTACATTATCTAGCATAACATATTCTATTGTTACTCGTCTATTTGTTTTTGCAATATATTCACTAATAGTATCAATTAAAAGCTCTAGTTTATACGCTTTATTGACAGGCATTATTTTGCTTCTTAATTCTTCATTAGGAGCATGTAAAGATATTGCTAAATTTATTTGTAAACTTTCATTCATTAATTCTTTTATCTTCGGTACTATTCCACAAGTAGATAATGTTATATGTCTAGCTCCTATAGCAATACCTTTCGGATCATTTATTATTTTAATAAAATCTAAAACATTATCATAATTATCTAAAGGTTCACCAATTCCCATAATAACAACACTAGATATTCTCTTTTTTATATCATCTTCTATTAGTAATATCTGTTCTACCATTTCATAAGCTCCTAAATTACGAACTTTCTTAAGTCTACCAGACTCACAAAAGGCACACCCCATATTACATCCTACTTGACTACTAACACATACTGATAAACCATAATCATGTTGCATTAAAACAGCTTCAACAAAGTTACCATCAAATAACTTAAATAAATATTTTTTAACTAACTTATCTTCTTGTTTCTTTTGAATACTTATCATATTAAAAGAGAAATCTTTATCTAATCTTTCTTGTAATTCTTTTTTTATATTAGTCATTTTATAGAACGAATCAACTTTATGATTATAAAGCCACTCAAAAACTTGTAAAGCTTTAAACTTTTTCTCCCCTATATCTATAAAATATTTTTCTAAATCTTCTCTTTTTATACCATATATATTCATTCTATAAACACCTATTTTAATTATATCATAAATACTTTAGTTTAAACACTAAAAAACCAATTCTTTAAGAATTGGTTTAATTAACATTATCTATAAAAGCTTTTCTTTTTTACACTATATATTATTCCTATAGCAGAAACTAAAGCAACTACTACTATTGCTGTAGAAACAAATGTTGCTGTATTTGGGTTTGGAGTGTATATATCAGTAGCAGAGAAAACTTCACCTTCATAAACCATATCGATATCTCTATATAATGAAGATAAACCTAATAATAATTGTGATTCACTAGCTCCTAAAACATTTTCATAAATATCTACAGCATTTTCAACAAATGCTTTACCTATTAATCTTATTTTAACATCTGAAACATCACTTAAATCTTTAACTAATGCTATGTAATTACCATTTTTATCTTTATCACAATCTTTAAGATTGATTTCTTGAATTACTTTTCCATCTTTACTTAATTCTAATTTAAATTCTTCATCATTTCTTAAAGCACGACTCATAGCAACTCTAATATAAGTTTCATCTTCTACTATTTGAGCATCAATATGATCAATAAACTTCGTTTCATAATCATCTTCTAAAGTAATTAAATAGTCATATATTGCTTGAATATTTCTTTGAGCTACTGGATAGTTAGCTTTAGGTTGATACTCATAATCAGCAAATACTGGATTATTTTTTAAAGTTGCTTGTGTTTGATAATATAATGAAGTAACTTGTCCAGGATTAGTAAAATTAAATATTGCCATTTGTGTTGCTGATAATAATTCATCATCAGTTAATGAAATATAATATTTTTTACCTGGTGACTTTTCTACATTAGTAGTTGAAGTAATAACTTCTTCTTCATTAG